>CAKOSD010000115.1 GCA_934101745.1 uncultured Bacilli bacterium
TGATTATAAGTTTAAAGTTTTAGGTGCTACTTTGGACGATGCTATTGGTGAGGCTTACGATAAAGTAGCCAGAGTCTTAGGACTAAAATATCCTGGTGGTCCAAACGTGGAAAAAATGGCTTTAAATGGTAAGCCAAGTTATAAACTGCCTATTCCAATGAATGATGAAAGCCTTAATATGAGTTTTAGTGGCCTTAAATCAAGTATCATAAATCTGGTACATAATGAAACTCAACGCAACAAAAAAATCAATAAAGAAGATTTAGCTTGCTCATTTCAAACAGTGGCAACTGATCAATTAGTCCGAAAATTAGAACTAGCAATTAAGCAAACAGATATAAAAAATATAATTATTGCCGGCGGTGTATCGGCTAATCAATATATTCGTCAAGAAGTAACAAAATTAGCCCAAAAATATGACGCAAATATAAGTGTGCCAAAATTACTTTATTGTACAGATAATGCGGCAATGATTGGAGCCGCTGCCTATCCTCTTTATTTAAAAAAAGAATTTGCTAATCTTGATTTAAACGCTAATCCGGGCGAAGAATTATACTAATAAATTTTGTAAACTTAAAAATTGCATATTGTAAATATTAGTTATTTAAGATATACTTATTATAGTACGGAGGTCTTTATGAATACGAATGATACAGTGAAACACGTTATCCTATATATTTCAATTACATTGATAATTATAACAGTAACTTTTTCAGCATCAAGGGCTTATTACTTAGCGAGAATAACTGTGGCTGACAAAATAAATGATACAACCATAACCAACGCTAATCTTGATATTGAGTTTTTAACTAGCCAATATATTAACGAAGCCAAAATGATGTTAATAAACGATTCGGAACGTCAAGCAAGTGCGCCTTATACATCATTTGCCATTACTTCCAAATCCACATCAACTATTTCTGCAACTTATACTTTATATTTAACTGATTTTACAATATCTGATAATTTTGTATCTAATGATTTTAAATGGGAACTTGCAAGAAAAACCGATAGTGGGGAAGAACAAGTAGCAACTGGTAATTTCGCTAATGCTGTTACCGGAAAAGACTATACTCTAACATCAACTGGTATAACAATTGCTCCTCAAGATACTCATCAATATATATTTAGAGTATGGTTAAGTTATACCGATAAAGATCAAGCCAGTCTTTTGAGTGGTTCCTTCAGTGGAAAAATTGCTTTAACAACCGGAAAAATAACAAATAAAGGAAATTAATTTGAAAAAAATTGGTTTAGCCCTTGAAGGCGGCGGCTTAAAAGGAAGTTACCAGATTGGAGCGTATTACGCCTTTAAAAAATGTCATATCCGCATAAGCGGTTTTGTAGGAACATCTATCGGTTCTTTTAATGCTTGTTTATTAGCAAGCGGTCAATCTAAAGAATTATTAAAATTATGGCAAACCATTGAACCAGAAAAATTATTAGATATAAATCAAGAATTTGCTGATTATATAAACGGCAAACAAAAACTTATAAAAGCTTTACAAGGATTAAATTCTACCCTTTTAAACACCGTGAAACAAAAGGGTTTATCCACAGATAAATTAAGAGATTTAGCCAATAACCTTATAGATAAAGAAAAATTGTATAAAAGAAAAAAAGATTTCGGTTTAGTAACTGTTAAACTTCATGATTTTGAACCTATATATATTGAGAAAAAAGATATACCAAAAGATAAATTAGTGGACTATTTAATCGCCAGTTGCTCCTTACCAATATTTAAACTATCGCCAATAATAGATAATAATATTTATATTGATGGCGGGTTTTATGATAACTGTCCAATTAAAATACTAATCGATAAAAATTACGATACTATCTACGAAATAAGAATAAATGGTATTGGTCATAATCGTCATGTTGCCAAAAAAGATAGTAAGGTAATAACTATCCGTCCCTCAAGAAATATCTGTAATATTTTAGAATTAAATCAAGAAAAAATTAGAGAAAACATTTTATTAGGATACTATGACACCTTACGAGTATTAAAAAAATATGATGGATATAAATTTACATTTACTAAAACTCCAAATATTTTAATTAAGCATATAACAAAAAAAGTACCTAAACGATACATGGCTCGAATTAGAAATTTTTTTAAAGCCCAAACGGATAAAGAAACTATTATAAAAGCGGTTGAATACGCTATGAACTATTTTAAAATAAATCCATATCACGTTTATAATTTAGGATTTGAGTTAAAATATATTCAAAATAATTATTTAAAAGATTATAAAACTAAAAATCTCATCTTTAACTTTCTAAAAAAGTTGCGTATTTTTTAGGGCTATAATATAATAAGAAAAGTAAAAAAAAGAAAAGGAGAATATTTATGGGAAGAGCCTATGAAGTAAGAAAAGCAAGTATTCAAAAAACTGGAGCAGCTCGAGGTAAAATTTATACAAACTTTGCTAAAGAACTGTACTTAGCGGCCAAGGGGAATCCAGATATTGATACAAACATTAAATTAAAACGTTTAGTTGAAAAG
This sequence comes from uncultured Bacilli bacterium, assembly GCA_934101745.1. Lineage (GTDB taxonomy): Bacteria > Bacillota_I > Bacilli_A > RF39 > UBA660 > CAG-605. Next base: position 2,510 of record CAKOSD010000115.1, read on the forward strand.
GCCAAAAAACAAGAAGTGCCTAATGACATCATTAAAAGGGCTATAGATAAGGCCAAGGGTGCTGGTCAGGAAGATTATCAAACTGTTATGTATGAAGGATTTGGACCTGGAGCATCGACTTTAATTATTAAAACATTAACAGATAATGTTAATCGTACCGTTGGTGAAGTAAGAGCAGCGTTTAATAAAGTTCATAAAAGCCTAGGAGTAAATAATTCCGTGTCTTATAATTATGATTATTTAAATGTAATTTCCTTTCAATGCGATTCGGAAGAAGATATATTAATGGCACTTTTAGATGCAGGAATAGAACCAGTCGAAGAAAATTATGAAGATAATGTTATGACAATATCTGTAAATCCAACCGATCAACATAAATTAAAGGATGTAATAGAAAGCCTTATTCCTAATGTTGATTATGAATTAGATGAAATTGGCTGGTATGCGAAAGAAGAAGTAGAACTTAACGAAGAAGATAAAATGTTATTTGAAAGACTTTATAATCTTTTAGATGATATTGATGATGTTACTGATATTTATCATAATGTCGCCAACTTCTAAAGTTCTTTTTTTCATTTATTTTTCACAAATTTATAATAAAATAACTACGATTTAAAATTAAACCTTAAATCATAAACACACAAAAAGAAATAAACTAATAATAAAAAGTAAGGATGTGATATCTATGAAAATTTTAGTAGTAGATGATGAAGAATTAATTAGAAATGTTATAAAAGAATACTTAGTAATGGAAAACTACCAAGTTGATGAGGCCTCAGATGGAAAAGAGGCTATAACAAAAGCCACTAACACAGATTATAATTTAATAATTATGGATATAATGATGCCTAAAATGGATGGCTATCAGGCTTGTAAAGAAATTAAAAAGATTAAAGATGTTCCCTTTATTATGCTTTCGGCTAGAAGCGAAGAATATGATAAATTAATTGGTTTTGATTTAGGAATCGACGATTATGTCACTAAACCATTTAGTCCTAAGGAACTAGTAGCCCGCGTTAAGGCAATCTTAAAAAGAAATACTACCGATAGTTATACATATAAATTTGAAGGCTTAACTATTAATGATTTGGCCCATGAAGTAAGAGTTGATGATAAAAAAGTTAACTTAACCCCTAAAGAATATGATTTATTGAAATATTTAGTTACTAATAAAAATATTGCTTTATCCAGAGAGCAATTATTAACGAATATTTGGGGATATGACTTCTTTGGCGATGATCGTACGATAGATACT
>CAKOSD010000116.1 GCA_934101745.1 uncultured Bacilli bacterium
GCTTTAGAGGCTTTAACTAGGTTTGGCATTAAAAACATTACAATTATTGATAATGATACTGTTGATGTTAGTAATTTAAATAGACAGATAATTAGTAGTCATGAAGTTTTAAATCAGAATAAAACAGATGTGGCTTTAAAAAGAATGCTAAGTATTAATCCCTATGGTAATTTTAAGGCTTATAATATATTTTTAACACCCGATAATTTAGAAAAATACATTAGTAATGATGTTGATTATATTTTAGATTGTTGTGATGCTGTTACGACTAAAATTGGCTTGATAAAGTATGCTAAGGTGAATACAATACCTATTATTTGTGCTATGGGAACTGGGAATCGACTTGATGCTACTAAATTAGTAATAACAGACATATATAAAACTAATAATGATCCTTTAGCCAAGATTATGCGCAAATTATGTAGAGATAATAAAATTAAAAAACTAGATGTGGTAACAAGTAATGAACTTCCTATAAAAACTCATGATAGAACTCCTGGTTCTACACCTTTTGTACCGAGTGTGGCTGGCCTTTATATGGCAAATTTCATAGTTAATAAATGGTTAAAAAAATTAATATAAATAAAAAAGAAATTAATGGTTAATATTAGTTTCTTTTTTCATTTCTTGATTACCTAAATTAAGTGAATCTTCGTATTTACTATGACGAGGATAATAATATTTTTTATTTTTAATATTATCAGGAAGATATTGCTGTTTAACCCAGTATTTAGGGTAATTATGAGGATATTTATAATTGGGGGAACTAGTTTTAATATGTTCGGGAACTTCGCCAGTAGAGCCACTTCTAATATCATTTAAAGCATTATCGATAGCATTTTCACTAGAATTACTCTTTGGCGATAGAGCCATTTCTAAAACAACTTGGGCCAGAGGAATTCTGGCTTCTGGTAATCCTAAGATTTCGGCCGCGTGGATGGCAGCCATTACTTTTGGACCAATAGAGGGATTAGCAAGACCAATATCCTCATAAGCAATAACACTCATTCTTCGATATATAATATCTAAATCTTCAGCCTCGATTAATCTGCCTAAATAATATATAGCGGCATCGGCATCACTGCCCCGAATTGATTTTTGAAAAGCGGAAATTATATCGTAGTGACCATCATCATCTTTATCAAAAAAGACCGAAGATTTAGAACTAATAGCCTTTATTGTATCTAGAGTAATGGTTTTATCTAAAACAGTCATATTAGCAACATCAAGTAAATTAATAGCATTTCTAACATCGCCACTACTTAATTTAGCAATAGCGTGATAAGCCTCATCAGATACCGTAAGTTCCTCTTTCGCACTAACACGTTTTAAGCAAGTAATAATATCAGCAAATTCTAACTGTTTTAATTCAAAAATTTGACATCTACTTCTAATAGCCGGATTTATTTTGTGATAAGGATTGCTAGTAGTAAGACCAATTAATATAATTAAACCTGATTCTACATAAGGAAGTAAAATATCTTGTTTATCCTTATTCATGCGATGAATTTCATCAACTACCAAGATTAAATCCTTATACATTTTGGCTTCTTCGATGGCAATTATGAAATCTTCTTTTTTAGAAGAAGTAGCATTTAAAAATTTATACTTTTTATCATAAGAGTTAACGATAGCATAAGCAATAGAGGTCTTACCAATACCTGGTTTGCCATATAAAATCATAGAAAATATTTTTTTATTTTTAACCATATTAGATAAAATTTTATTTTCTCCTATTAAGTGAGTTTGTCCAACTACTTCTTCTAAGCATTTAGGACGATATTTGTTTGCTAATGTTTCCATATATAATGATAATTACTTAATTTAAAGCAATTCCTTTCTTTTAATAGTCTATATTATTATAACATACTGTTGTAATTTTATTAGGTTAATTTTATAATTAAAAAGGAAAATATATTAATTGTTAAAAGGCAAAGAAAGAAGAAAAAACTAATGTTAAAAATAAATGGAATGTTTTTTAAAAGAGGTAGGATATGTCCAAAATAAGTGAAAATAATAATTGTTTGAATGATGATTATATAAAGAAATATATTAATTATATAAAGTATGAAAAAAGACTTAGTAGTAATACTATTCTATCTTATTTAAATGATATTGAAAGATTATATAATTATAATAAAAAATATTATAATTTTGGAGAAAATGATATAAATAAATATTTAAGTACTTTGGATTATTTAGATAGTAAAAGTCTTGCTCATTCTATAACGGTTTTAAGGTCGCTATACGGCTTTTTAACTAAAGAAGGTATAATAAGTATTACACCTTGTAAAAATATTGATATGCCGAGATTAAAGGCTGATTTACCTGAATATTTAACTACGGAGGAAATAAATAGATTACTTGATATAGATTTAAACAAACCAAATGATTACCGAAATAAGGCAATGTTAGAATTAGATTTTGCCACTGGTCTGCGGGTTAGTGAACTTGTTAATTTAAAGGTAAGTGATATTAACTTTTTTGATTGTTATTTAAGAGTTATAGGGAAGGGGAGTAAGGAACGAATTGTCCCTATCGATGATACGGCTTTAAAATATGTTAAAATCTATACTGATTATTATCGAAATGTTTTATTAAAAAATAAAGATAGTGAATATTTATTTATTTCTAGTTATGGGACAAAAATTACTAGACAGGCATTTTTTAAATTAATAAAAAGTGAATGTGAGAAAAAGAAAATAAACAAGGAAATATCTCCTCATACTTTAAGACATACCTTTGCTTCGGTTTTGCTAAAGAATGGTGCTAATATAAGAGTTATTCAAGAACTTTTAGGTCATGAAGATTTAAAGACAACTCAGATATATACACATTTAATTAATGAAAAATTAAAAAAAGACTACGAAGAATATCATCCTCGTAGTCATAAGGAATAGAGCTATATTAAATTAAATTTCATCATTTAATTCATTGGCTCTAGCATGACATTTGCTATTATTTTTAGCACTATTACGGCACTTAGAATCTCTTGCTTTAGATCTAGCGTTATTCTTAGCGCTGTTGCGTGCATTGTTTTTAGCATTATTTTTTGAATTCATTTTGACCTCCTAATTATATTGTTGCCATATTGTTTTATTTCATACCTTAATTGTAATGGTAATTTCTGGCTTCTTTTAGGCATAAAATTAGTGTGATTTATTATGGAAATTAAAAATGCAATTATATTATCTATTTTAGCCGGTGGTGCTACTAACTTAGGAGTACTTTTTACCTTTTTTAAAAAGGATAGGGTAAGAGAGGTTGTTAGTGTTAGTCTTTCTTTCGCTTTTGGTGTCATGAGTCTTATCAGTCTTAAAGAACTACTACCAATACCTATTAAATACTTTATAAAAAATTTAAGTATAAGCATTGCTTTATTAATTATTTTTTTAGTTCCTGCTTTAGCCTTGCTGATACTTAAAATTTCCAAGTTTAATATAAAGAAGGGGAGTAATCTTTATAAAATTGGAATTTTAAATATGCTTATTTTATTTTTGCATAATCTCCCTGAGGGAATTGTAGTTTTTACTTCTAGTGTTGCTAGTGAAAAGTTAGGCTTAAAGATTGCCTTATCAATTGGAGCTCATAATCTACCGGAAGGAATATGCATTGCAGTACCTATTTATTATAGTACGAGAAGTCGAAAAAAAGCGTTTTTTTACACATTTATATCAGGTATTGCGGAACCCATGGGGGCAATTATTACATGGCTTTTTTTAAAGCCGTTTATCAGTATTTGTTTTCTAAATATAAC
>CAKOSD010000117.1 GCA_934101745.1 uncultured Bacilli bacterium
CTAAAGAAAATGCTTCAAAAGACATGTTTAAAATTGATTTATTAAATATGTTGCAAAATAATAAGTAGTGATACTTATTTTTTTCTATTTTCTGCTAAAAAGTTATTGCAAGAATAAGGTATTTATGGTATATTTAATTAGTCGAAAGAAATGAATGGACCCTTAGCTCAATCGGTTAGAGCAATCGGCTCATAACCGATGGGTTGTAGGTTCGAGTCCTACAGGGTCCACCATTCTTTAATAATCGCGGGTATGGCGGAATTGGTAGACGCACTAGACTTAGGATCTAGCGGAGAGATCCATGGGGGTTCAAGTCCCTTTACCCGCACCAGATAGAAATTAAAGTCCTTATAATGGGACTTTTTTTAATGCTTCATTTTTGCTAAATATTAAATAATTAAATACTGACATTTTTTAATGCTTTTTATATAAAAAAATTATTCATGTCAAACTTCTGACGACCATAGCAAATAATTACTTTTCTAAACCAGTAATTTGATATATACTTTAAATAGGATATGAAAATATCCTAATTTAAAAAAAGAAGGAAGATATATAATGATTTTAACAATTACGCCCCTAGGAACCGTTTCCCCTTATTGTAAAGAAGAACATAATTGTCCAGGCTTTTTAATTAATTATAAAGACTATAAGATACTTTTAGACTGCGGTAATGGCATTACGAGGTATTTACATTTTCCTGTTGATTTAAATAACTTATCTGTTGTAATAACTCACTATCATATAGACCATTATGGTGATATTGGGGCTTTACAATACGCTTCCTTTGTTTATCATAATTTAGGAAAAATAGATAAGAAAATAAACATTTATCTGCCAAAAGAAGATATAAATTATCGAAAAAAAGCAATCTGTCAAAATAACGAGGCTTATTCTTTGTATCATGATATCGATGAGAAAAGTCCAATCCATTTAGCCGATTTAAAAATCACTTTTAAAAATAACCAGTCTCATTCTATTCCTTCTTATATGGTAAAATTAGAAACTAATGAATTTAAAGTTGTTTATACCTCTGATATCGGCACTACCAACTGGCAAGAATTGATTAAATTTTGTAAAAACGCTGATATTCTTATTAGCGAAAGCTCCTTTCTAAAAAGTCATAATTCGCTATCTAAAACGCATTTAACTGCCTATGATGCGGGGAGTCTTGCTAAAGAATGTAACGCCTCAAAACTTTTATTAACGCATTTATGGCCTGAAGAGATAAGAGAAAACTATCTGGCTGAGGCTCAAAAAGTATTTTCTAATACAGAACTTGCCCTCGAAAATAAAAAGATAATATTAAAAAAGAATAAATAATTAGAACCAACAAGTTATGGCATTCATATTATTTATTCTTCTTTCTTCATTACGGAATATTATTTCTAAAACATCCCTTTGACTTAACTTCTTTAAAACCGCAACCAATCTTTCAGTTTCGATAAGAGCTGTTTTATAATCTTTATAAATAATTAATAATTTTAAAGGCTTACATTTATCGCTATTAGAAACATTAATATAAGATATATATTTATTTATTAAACCGGGCCTAACTTTACTTAAAGACATTTTAAAACTAAAGTCCTTAGTAAGCCACTCATATACCTTAAGGGGCTTAAGCGAGTACTTCTTTTGACTTATTTGATAGTAAAAAAATTCTTCCTTATAAAAACTATCAAAGTGTTTGTCAAAAAAAATAGCTACCCGGTTGTATAGACTACCATGATGGTAGATATTATCATACTTATCAATAATATTCTTTAACTTATCCTCTAAATCATCAAAATGAGAAAATACATTTTCTTTTTTACTATTAGAGGTTATTTTGTAATAGTTTAAATTTATCACAATCTATTTGTCAGTAAAACTTCATATAAATTGTAAATAAAATTTTATCAGAAGTCAACCTTAAAATAACAAATATCATTCAAAATTAGTAAATTCATTTAATTATTCTTCTTTTATTAGACCTAGTAATATGATATAATTTCTTAAGAAGAGAGGAAAACTTGCTATGAAAAAAGGTTTGCAAAAAAATATATTTAATTTTTTAATTTTAACATTTACTACTTTTATGTTATTTGGAAAGACAGTTTTAGCCGAGGATGTTTCTGATTTAGCCTTTTGTTCTGCTAATGGGGTTAAATTGGCTTTAAAAATTGTTGGTTATGCTATATTTGTTGTTAAAATAGTAATACCTATAGTTTTAATAGTATATGGGACAATTGATGTTACTAAGGCTGTTTTAGACGCTAAAGATGGTTTACAAAAAAATTTGATTCAATTTGCTAAAAGATGTATTGCTGCTATGTTGATTTTTATGGCTCCTGGTCTTATCAATGGTATTTTTAATATGGTTATCGAGGGTTATGAAGATTCGACTAAAAATCCGAGTGAATATAAAGATTGTTTTACTTGTCTTTTTGATCCTAATAAATGCAATGTAAAAAGATACGGGGAATAGGTTTAGTGTGGAGAAAATATGTATCTAAAAATAATGGAAATATTTGTATATTTTTTAGTAGCCAGTTTTCTTGGCTATGTAATGGAAGTTATAAAATGTAGTATTGATACCAAAAAATTAGTAAATAGAGGCTTTCTTTTTGGACCGGTTTGTCCAATTTATGGCGTTGGCTTCGTTCTCATTACTTGGCTTTTAACTAAATATGAAAATGATTTGATTATTCTTTTTTTAATGGGAGCCTTAATAACTAGTGCGGTTGAATATTATACTAGCTACATTTTAGAAGTGATTTTTCATAATCGTTGGTGGGATTACTCCTATCGTAAAGATAATATAAATGGGCGTATTTGTTTGGGAAATTCTTTGCTTTTTGGGGCAGGAACGTGTCTTATCATTAAGGTTATCAATCCGTTAATATATCAGGTAAGGAACCATCTAAGCGATAAATTCATTATTATTTTAGGAAGTATTCTCTTAGTAATATTTATTTTAGATATGATTTTTTCTTGTATAATAGCATATAATCTTCGTCATCGAATTATTATTGCCGAAGAGTTAAAAAGTGCAAAATTAAGGATGATACCAACCCTTTTAGAACGAAAATATAAAAAAGAAATTACCCACTTAAAATTTGTGAAAAATAGATTATTTAATGCTTTTCCCAATATTTGGAAAGACAGTAAAAAAGAGCAAGAACTTATTACTAAGATAAAAGCCAAAGACAAAGCGACTAAGAAAAAATCGCAAAAAAACGGTAAAATTAAGAAAAAAATGTCAAAAAAGTCAAAAAAATGACTTTTTTTTAAAATTTTTGAAGGAAATTCGCAATGTGTTACCAATATATATAATTAGGAGGTGTAATTATATGCACAAATTGGTAACCATCCAAAGTGATGTTAATGATTGTGGTCCAGCGGTCATTTATAGCCTAGTAAAATATTATAACGGTTATGTTTCAATGGAAAAAATTAGACTAGATACAAATCTAAGTAGGGAAGGAGTAACAGCATATGATATCGTTTTAACCTTAGAACGTTATGGCTTTGAGGCTCATGGTTTAAGTTTAACGTTAAATGATATTAAAAATGTATCTAGACCGATGATTCTTCATTTAGATTATAAAAAATATAACCACTATGTTTTATTAGTAAGAGTAAAAAAAGATATTTGTACTATTATGGATCCTAGTAAGGGCTTAATTAAAATGTCTTTAAATGACCTAGACAAAGTATGGACCGGGATTTCCATTAGGGCTA
>CAKOSD010000118.1 GCA_934101745.1 uncultured Bacilli bacterium
TAAAAGTCATTGTTGTTTCTTGTTTGTTGTAATAATTAAAATAAATTAATTTAAGAACATAGTCATCAATATCAACATCTTGACCTAAGTCACTAAATTTATTTTTTAGTTCATCATATTTTAATGGTTCATTGATGGTATTACCATAACATAAAATTTGGTCAATTTTTGGAGTTCCTTCTAAAGAACGGCAGTAAGCCCCGACAAAGTCTTCTTGGCTACTTGGATAAATAAGAGCAATTTGATTATTCTCTTTGAAAACTTTAGCAATATCATCTTGTTCGTTAGAAGTAAATTCGTATTGTAAATTACCCTTTAAGAAATAACTTAAGGCAAAGATGGCAATAAACAAGAAAATAGCAATATGACGAATGCCAAAACTAAAGTTTCCTAACCAATCTAATTTCATAGAGAAATGTTTCTTTTTAGTTTTCTCAATTAAACCATCAAACATTAATATTAAAGCAGGTAAGGCTAAGAAGATACTTATTAAACTAAATATTACCCCTTTAGCCAGAACAATTCCTAAATCACGACCGATAGTAAAGCTCATGAATACTAAAGCAAGTAATCCAACAATAGTAGTAATTGAACTACTAGAAATAGAACCGAAAGAATGATATAAAGCATTTTTCATAGCATCTTCTTTATTTTTAGTATGCTCTTTTTCTTGCGTATATCTATTCATTAACATGATAGAGTAATCCATGGATAAAGCCATCTGTAAGATTGCACAAATAGAAGTAGTAATATTAGATACACTACTAAAAATGATATTAGTACCTTTATTTAAGAAAACAGCAAGACCAATAACAAATAGAAATAGGAATGGTTCAACATAACTATCACACATAATAATTAAAATAACCATAGCACAAAAAATAGCAAGAGCAATTACCGCAATATTAAGAACCGGCGCATTACGAGTAGCAACCGCTCCTGAGGTATAAACTTCATAGTCTTTGTAATTGTTTTTTACACTATTATAAACATAGGCAGCATTTTTTGAGTCGTCTGCCCCATCGACTGTAATTTCATAAAGGGTATATTCATCTTTGTTATATTTATCAGAATCATCATAAGAAACCGAAGATACCCCCTCTAATTTTTCTAATTCTTCTTTAATTTGATTTTTATCTTCCCCATTTAAGTCTTTAAACATGACATTTAACGCACTAGTATCTAATTCCGGAAACTCTTCGTTCATAATATCCATACCAATTCTAGTTTCCGATGTACTTGGTAGATACTCCGTTAAATCATAGTTAATATGCACTTTAGTTGAAAGATATAAAGAAACTACTGATAGAATTATAAAAATAGTTAATACATAATTTCTTTTTTCAATAATGAAATCAGTAACTTTTCGCATAATTTTCCCTCCCTTTAAACCCCATTTTTCTGGGACGCACAACAAATTATATGCAAACTGTTATAATTTATAAAGTACATATTTATAGATAGTGTCTAAATTTTGACAAGTGTTTGCAATTTGTTTTTCTTTTTGATATAATTTATCTAGTTTAAAGGTGGTTTAGATGAAAGTCAAGAATAAAAATAGATCTTCGATCAAAACAAGAAAAAGAATTAGAGAGGCTTTTGCCGAGTTATTAAAAGAAAAAAATGAGTTGTCTAATATGACCGTTACCGAGTTAGTTAAACTAGCCGATATTACTCGTTCAACTTTTTATACTCATTATGATTCTATCTATGATGTGGCTAAAGATTTACAAGATGAAACTTTAGAACTTATCTCAATTTATGATAAAGATATTAGAAGTATAAATGATTTAGATAAGTATATTGATAGAGTTATTAAGAATTTAAAAGATAATGAAGAAATGTATAGAACGCTTCTTAGGAGTAGAGAACCTTTATTATTTATTGAAAAATTAAGTAATATGATTAATAAAAGACTAATGGATTTTAATATGTTTTCAAAAACTAATTATAATGATTTAATAGTTACTTTCTTTACTTATGGTTGCGTCAATTTATTTGTCCGTTATTTCATGGGAGATCTAAAGTGTTCACTAGATGATATTGGGGAATTTATAAAGGGCATGGTTAAAGAACTTTTAACTAGTGAGAAAGTTAGTTATAACATTTAATTAGATATTAAAAATACTACTAGGTTTTTACTTAGTAGTATTCTTTTTATTGGAATTATTAGTTCTAGAAGAACTGTTACGATTATAAGTTCGGTTAGAATTATTAGACATTTTCTTTTTAGAAGACTGGCTATTATTGTTCTTAGGTTTATTTTTTATCTTAGATGTTACTTCTGGTTGTTTTAAAGATTCTTTGTTTTCGTTAGTCGTATCAATTGTATGTTTCTGAAGTTGTAACAGTTTTTCCTCATATTCTTTGTCTATTCTAATTTGATTTTTTAAAATAACATCATCAGTATCAGGTTTATAGGCTAAATGAATAAAGTAAGCCCCGGCATTAATAGTAACAATAATAATAGCAAAACCAACTAGATAACATTTGACTAAGGATTTAGCACTTTCTTTTTCATCTAGAACTTTTAAAACTGTAGTATACTCTTTACGAAGTTTATTTTTTTCTGTCAGAGAAGAATATTTTAATTGTTCTAATTCTTCTAATCTGGTATTTATATTTTTTATTTTTTGCTCTAATTCTTTATATTCCTTAGAATCAAAATTATTTTTAAGACTTGCTAATTCTTTTTGATATAATTGTTTATCTTCATTTAAGCTTTTTATCTCACTTACATACGCATTATAATTATTATCATTTTCTAGCATTTGCGCCTCAATAGTATACTTATTTTCTATAGTATACTGATTAATGTTATTAATATATTTGCTTAAATTAATCATAATTGTTATTACGCCTAGAATAATTCCTAGGACAATAGTTAAGATTCCTGCCATCAGCATTGACTTATTATAAGGATTATTAGTACTTTGCATATATAACCTCTTTATATTCTTATACCTATATCATAACACAAGAGTTTTCCTAATGCAAAATATTTTGAAGATTTATAATTTTTAGGCTTTTTATAAGATAATTTATTATATTATATAGTATAACTTAGTAGTTTTTAAGATTTATTAAAATTATTCTTTGTATTTAGTTAGAAATGTGATATATATAAAGTAAGAATTACGAGGTTATAATGAAAAAAGTAATACAATTAGGACTAATTAACTTTTTAATAATATTTTTATTTTGTGGTTGCGGGAAAATGCAAGCAACGGTGTCTATTAAAGATAATTTAAATTTTAAAGTTTATTCTAGTGTTAAATTAAGTGATTTAGTAGATATAAATGATGGTTTTATTAGTGCAGATAAAGAGATATTTTTAAGTAAAACCGGAGATAATAAAATTGAAATAGATTATCAGGACTATAAAAAGCATAAGGGTAAAGTAAATGTTAATATCAATGTATATGATGATACGCCACCATTTCTTAGTATGAGTAATAATATTTACAAACTCGTTAATACAGATTTTGATTTATGTAATAATGCTTTTTATGGCGATAATTACGATAGGAATGTAGCCTGTGTCGTAAACGGAACTTATGATAAAGATACAGTTGGGGCTTATAAACTTAATCTCGTAGTTAGAGATGAAAGTGGTAATGAGACTAATAAAAATTTTACTCTTCATATAATTAAAGAGTTTGCCAATAGTTCTAATGAAA
>CAKOSD010000119.1 GCA_934101745.1 uncultured Bacilli bacterium
GGAGCCTCATAATATAAATATCACTAACAATTATCCCATCTACCCCAATATTATCTAAATTTAAAAGATATTCTTCGAAGCCTAAAGTATCGGCATTATGAGGCACAATATTAACCGTTACATAAACTCTTTTTCCTAAATTATGAGCAAAATCTACTCCTTTTTTTAAATCATCAAGACTAAAATTTTTAGCATTGGCTCTTAGGGAATAATCAGTTCCCCCAACATATACCGCATCAGCCCCATATAAAAGTGCTACTTTTAATCTTTCTAAATCCCCTGCAGGCGCTAATAACTCTATCATTTGATATCTCCTATCTTAAAGATTGTTTTCTTATTCATAAATCCATCATCAGTATCTTCTTGTTCTTCACCTTTTAAAATTCTTTTTACTTTATCAGGATTTAAAAAGGTTGTATTTACATAAAAATAATACCCATTCTTTAAATTAGTACAATCTAAAAACGCACATTTACTGGAATATCCTACGGTTGATTGTCCTTCTTCATAAAGTCTAAATTTAACACTACCCATTTTATCAGTAATATCTAGAGGATTAGTATGTTCTAAATGATAATAATCTTCATAATTAGAAACTAACTTTCTTTTAGAATACATTACTTGATTATAACCTAATAAATGATAAACAACTCTTTTTTTAACGTTATTATCTATTTCTATTAACTCTTCTTTAGTTAATTCATTAGAAACAAAAACACTATCTACATAATCTAACCAAACATTAATTGATTTATAATTACAATTAAAATGATTTATAAATAAAATAACTTCTTTATTTAACTCTTTTACTATCTTTATAAGCCCAATATCCTCTATTACAAAGCCTTTAACATCTATCATAGGCAAAATATTTTTTAACGCATCTATTGCTTCATTATTTAAGACTTTATTAATTAAACAATATATATTATTATCCTTAACTTCATTTATTTTTTCGATACTAAAACTAGCCGGATAACCAACTGAATAACCTTTTAACGGCAAAAGAAAGGTAGAAATACCTTCCATTTTATATTCTTTTATATCTTCTAAATCATTGATACTTATTAAGATTTTATTCTTCATTTCTTCGTTTACTAACACTTATACCATCTCCGATATTTAAAAATTCTGTGGTAAATTCTTCATTATTTTTTAAAAATTCAATATAATTTTCAATCTTACCAACTAATTGTCTTAAATTTTTGCTTTCGATAGTATCACTTTTACCTACATAACCATGAAAATTTATATTATCAGTTATGATAACGCCACCTTTATTCAAAAAATACTTATATTTTTCAAAAAATTTAGTGTATTGTCCCTTAGCGGCATCAATAAATATTAGATCATAAGAAACTCCGGTTAAATTAACATCTAAAGCATCTTGATAAACAACATTTATTTTTTTATCTAAACCACATTTTTTAATATTTTTTAAGCATTCCATATAACGAGTCTCATCCCGTTCGATCGTAGTTACCATCGTGGCTTGATTACTTGAAGCCATTAAAATAGCCGAATAACCAATAGCGCTTCCTATCTCTAAAATATTTTTAACATTATTATTTTTAATATACTTCATAATATAACAAATTGATTCTTTTTCAATTATGGGTACATTATTTTCTTTTGCATATTTTTCTATTTCTAAAATCTGTTCTTTCATAATTCCTCACCTTTAATTATAGACATACCAAAGTCCTTCTTTTTTCAAATTCTCTATAACCGCTGCAAATTCCCCGTAGGTTTTAGCATAATAGGTCTTTTTATTTTTATCCGCCACAAAATAATAATAATCGGTATTAGCCGGATTAATCGTGGCTATTAGACTCTCTAAACCACTACTGCAAATTGGGCCAACAGGAAGAGCCTTTACACAATTAGACCTAGTATTATAAGGATTACAAGTATCTAAATCCTTTTGGGTTAACTCCACGGTAAAATCTTTTTTAACCGCATAATAAGTTGTAACATCACTACCTAAAGTCCACCCATCTTTTAGTCTATTATAAAAAACACTAGCAACCATATTTCTGGAATCATCATTTACTCCTTCTAACTCTACAATCGAGGCTAAAGTAAGTATCTGATGAGCACTATAACCACTGTTTTCTATTTCCGTTTTATAAGGGGCTAACTTTTTTTCTAACCCATTTATCAAAGTTAAAATTATTTCCTTTAGACTAGCCTCTTTTCTAAAATTATAAGTATCAGGAAAAAAATAACCTTCCAAAGGATAATAAATATCCTTATTTAAAATATCTTCACTTATAAACCAATAATCATTAATAAGTTCTCTTAAAAAATCTTTGTTAGTAAGTAAGGCATTTATCTCCTCAGTACTATAGTTAAAATTTTTACTTATTGCCTCAACATAATAAGGTATTCTCTTTCCCTCAACAAAAGTAACCGTTATTTCATCATCCATAACTTTCCCATCAGCAAAAGATTTTAAAATTTCCTCCGTCGACATAGTTTTATCAAGTTCATAAATTCCTGCTTGAATGTTAGTTATTTTATTTAACTTCATATATACTTTAGCCATCGTCACATTTTTAATTAAACCCTGGTCTTTTAAGGACAATAAAACCTCGTTAGACGTAGTTTTATAAGGTATTTCAAACGTAATTTTAGTAGCATCTTTACTTACAGGTCCTAGCATTACTTTATATGTTACTAAAACTCCTAATATAAAAGCCCCTACTAAGCCTCCTATTATCCCCAATATCTTTATTATTTTTGTTTTAGACATTTTTTTCTTCTTCCATTTTCTTTTGAATAGATTCTAATATATTAAATATTAAATTCCATTCTTTTTCCGTTTCAATTGGATATAGATTCATATCTTTTCCAGTTGCATCATATATAGAAGCATAAACTTTTTCTTTCCCATCTTCATCTTTTTCATGATTGGTATATACTATATAACTTTTCTTAGTTTCTTCACTATCAAAGGTAAATAAAGGATCAAATAAACATTCTTCTCCTTTATCATTAATCAATTTTATTTTATTATTTTTCATTATTATTCCTTTTCTTTAAATAAGTATCAAGTATAATCATCGCTGCCGTTACATCTATTACATCTTTTCTTTTTTTACGTGACATATCATTTGCCAGTAAAATGTTAGTAGCCTCCACCGTACTTAATCTCTCGTCAATAAAATCAATGGGAACATCAACATACTTTTCTAAAACTTCTTTAAAATTCTTACTTCTTGCGGTTGCAAAACCACAAGTATTATTCATATTCTTAGGAAGCCCTAAGGCGATGGCGCTAACTTCTTCTTTTTTTACAATATCAGCAACTTCCTTGGCTAAGCATTCATACTCTTCATTACTATATCTTAATAATTTATACGGATTTGCTATAATACCAGTTCGGGATATTGCTACTCCTAAGGTCTTGGTTCCTAAATCTAGTCCTAATATTGTCATACTTACCTCAAAATTAACAATTATTTTTCCTCTTCTTGATTTTTTATTTTATAATCATATATTTTCTTTTTGAAATTTTTAATACTATATGACTTATAAACAAAGTACGTTCCAAAGATAAATAAGGCTGTTGTTACTAAATACATTGGCC
>CAKOSD010000120.1 GCA_934101745.1 uncultured Bacilli bacterium
CATATATACCATCCCCATTAATATCACAATCAAAAGCATTTCCGGATTCTAAAGTTCCTAAAGTACCTAAAGAACCATAAGATATTATATTTTTATTACCAATAGTAGTCCCAAGACCTTTACAATAAGAACCTAAACATTCTTCTTGATGAAGCATAGTTGCTCTTTGACAGATTGGCATTTTAAAATATATCTTAATATTGCCTGTAACTTTCTTAATTATTAAATTATGATTAGTATAAGTATAATCATCCGGACTCGATAAGACTTTATTATCCATAGAAACATTTAAAACATTATCACTAGTATTAACAATATTAACATCTAAAGTGTCATTTTCAATTACTTCTTGAGGTAAATTTTGACTATTATTAATATTATAATAAGTAATCGTAAATATTTGACCAAAGGCAAATTTTAAATTAAAAGGCATATCCGTATTCAGATTACTATCATCTTTTAAAGACACCTTAACTTTTATCGTTTTTTTAACTCCTAAAGTACATTCATTATCACATAACTTATCTTTTAATTTATAATCTAACAATTCATATTTTAAGTTATTATTATCCATTGTAATATCTCTTATACCCATGATAACATTTCCTAGATTATAAATTTCTACTTCATAGATAAGATAGCCTTCTTTATTATTAAATCTAAGACTACTAGAGACATCAGAAACATTATATTCATTATAATTACTAATTGCTGCTTGGGATTCTAAAACCCTGACATTTGTAATTCTAATATCTTTATCTATTTTTACATTCGCCCCAATATTTTCGATAGCCAGATTATTTTGTAAAGCAGCAAAGCCACTACTTAAAAAGACTACTAGAAAAATAATAATTAGATAAAAACAATTTCTAAATCCTTTTTTCATAGTTTCGCCTTTTTAGTTGCTACCATTTCTTTTTTATTAATGGTATATAAATATAAATGATTATCTTTTAAAACATAGAAGTGCGCAACATCATTATTTTTCAAACGATAAAACATTATTGGTAATCTTAAATTATCTCTTACATCAACTAGTTCATCAAAGTTTTTAATCATTAAAATATTATAATCTTTAATATTAGGAAAAGTAGTAGTTTCCACTATCAAGCGGTCATATTCTTTTAAAATCTTATTAATAAGTTTATCATAAGCACTTATTTTTTTATTATATTTAAAGATATTTATGAGGGCCAACCATAGGAAAAAGGAAGAAGTTAAAAGAAGTAAGGTTGCAATAACTAATTTAAAATAACTATTAACAATAAAACATCTTGTGGCTATTATAGTGTTTACATCTTTATTTAATTCTTGAGTATTTAATTTAATTTCAATGGCTTTTTTAGATAAAGGAATTTCTAGGGCTATTTGGCCATAAGTTGGTAAAATGGAAAAGTTATCATTTACTTTTTTATTAGTATTTAAATAAATAACTAAGTAACTATCGGCATCAACATTATATTTAGATTTAAAAGTAGTAGCAATATTATTATAATATTCATAATCAATATCTATATTTTTCTTTAAGTTATATAAAGTATTAGGTCCTACTACATCTGTAGTTTTAGGTGTCAGAACATATTCTTTTTCATAATATTTAGTCCCAGTATCACTATTTTTAATAACTAATTTAGCAATTATTTCATATTCTACCTGCGATACCATATCATCTAAATTACCATTAAATTGATAATTAAAAGAAATAGGTATTTTCTTAATTAAACTGGCTACATAGGACATATTAGGATCAAGGCAATCTACATCAAAAAAATCATTTTTACCTAAACAAACATTATAAGATACATTACCTGTTTCTTTAAAATATACTTTCTCTTTTTGTTTTAATTTCAAAGAACTAGTAAATAATTTTAAACCTGGAAAATATGTTAGAACAAAGATAAGAATAAATAATATAATCTTTACCTTGGTATTTATTTTCTTCTTAGAATGTTTTTCCATGTTTACCACCTCTCATTTAATAACACGGTTGGATAGCCTATTAAAGGTAATTTAAATTTAACAACCCCAATAAACATATCTTCAGTTATTTTATATTTATCATAATCATTGTTAGCATCCCCTTTAGTATAAATAAAATATTCTTCATTAGTATTTATTATTTTATATACTCGGTGTACTACTACTTTACCATTATATTTATAGGCTAAGATATCCCCTATTTTTAAGTTCGTAAATTCTTTATCAACAACCACAACATCACCTTTAGATATTTTAGGTTCCATAGAACCACTGGCAATAGCAACAGCATAATATCTAAAATAACCAGATACACCATATACTAGAAAACTAGTAATAAGAATAACTGGTATAAATCCTAGGGTTTCTATTTTTCTATTTTGATAATCAGCAATATTTAAAGCCTCAGTTCGATCTTTTTGAAACCAATTTCTTATATGTTTTAAAATAACTAAGGGTAATAAAAGAAATATTATGGAATATAAGTATTCATTAGGATTAGGAACTATAGGAAGTAAGTATTTATATAGATTTATAATTAATAAATAAGTAATTACGGGTTTATAACCTACTTTTAAATCTAAATAAGTACATAAGATATTCTCGGTAATAGAAGGTAAGATATTAAGGGCTATTAATAAGAAAGTTTCTTTATTAAAGCCAATATTATGGGATGCTAAAACTATTATATTATCTATTAAAATAAAAAATAGACAAGCAAAAATGATTAAGTATTTAGATTCACTGGATTTTATGAGTAATTGATATCTAAGTAATTCTTTTATAATTATAAACATAATTAAAGGTAATATAATGTTTTTAAGAGAATTAAGAGTCCAATAGTTACCATTTTTTGCAAAACCAATTAAGATTCCTGATAAGTAATAGATAAGAAAAAAAGCTATTAAAGTAATAATTATCTCTAAGATAATATCTTTAGTATAACGATGTCTATCTTTTTCAAAACCTAATAATAGATAGAAAATACCTAAAGATAATAAGAGTATTATACTTAATTCGATAAGTCCTAATAATTTAAATTTTAATATATTTAAAATTAACATTAGACTTAGAATAAAGATAAATAATATTATTTTAATATAACTTTTTTTCATTTCGCATCTCCTGTCTTGAAGAGATTAATTTTTAATCAGCCGAACTGTAATTTAAAGTGATGTTTCCAAAAGCAACACTAAAATCGCCATCAGTTCTTTCCGCTCCAGCTGAATATTCTAAAGTTACGGTAATCATCTCGCCAGTTTTTTTAGCCAGACTATGACCAGTAATAGATGCTTTGCCAGTAGCGGTTTCTAATTCATTACCAACTTTTACTTTTACTAAAATATTTTCACAAGCCTTTTGAACTAGAGCATCAGTAGTACCTTCTTTCGCTGTACAAACTTTAGTGGCATTGCTACCTGCTACATTGGCATAAACGATACTTTTTAGATAAGCATTTAATTCGCCAGCATTGTAAGCATAAAATTTGTATACAACTGATTGACCTGGTTCGGTAAATGTTGCACTTAAATTAGAAATTGTGGGATCTGCACTGTTATCAATAGTAGCATTAGTAGTTACGAT
>CAKOSD010000121.1 GCA_934101745.1 uncultured Bacilli bacterium
GGCCTAAGTACAAGTAATTCTAAAACTATTCCGGCTGGGGCTATATATGGTTATGACTGGATGATTAGTAACGCCAAAGTTAAAATTAATTAACTGTAAAATAAAAACTTAAATAATTAAGAATCAAATAAAATTCTATTATTTAAGTTTTTTAAATTTATCGTATAAATTGTTTCATTAAGAAAGTTAAACTACCAACGATAGAAACTGCTACTAAGGCTGCTACAAAAGCATAGTTTACCCAGAAAGGAAGAGTCTTTTTTGCTGGTTCTTCTTTAACAATATCTAATTTAACACTACTTTGATTTTGAATAAGATTATCGGTTGAATTGCTATTACTATCTTTAGTATCAAGGCTAGCAGCTAGAGGACTTATTTCTTTTCCTTTAACATCATCATCCTTTTTTATTAAATTATCTAAATTAATATCGCCAAGTGTACCTTTAGCTTTAACTTCTTCTAAATTTAATCTTAAGTCTACTAAAGTATTATTAATTAAATCATAATATTTAGCATCTTCAAGTAGACAATCATCATCACTATCAGTAGATTTTAAAGAACTACTAGCGGTTTTAACCTTACTATCCTTATTCTCACTATCAAAAACAAAAATATCTTCTAAATTAACCATATCTTTATCATCAAACTTTTTATTATCAATCGCATCTTTTATTTCTTGAACCCCATTACTATCTGTAACTTGAGGGGCTTTATTTTCACTAAATATTTCATCATATAGAGTTTTTCTTTTATCAGTATCGTTCATAACTACTCCTTATATTCTTATATAAGTGATTATATCATAAAAATTAAAAAATAACACTAATAAATTTATTTGAAAATATTTGCTTAATTTAAACTACAACATGATTATCTACTATTTAACCTTAGAAAAATCCAACCGCTTTCCTAAAAGAAAAAAGTGTTATAATAATTTCGCTTATAATAATTATTATCCCACTTTTAACTTGTTAAAATTTAGTTATCTGTAACTTCGTTATTATCATTAATCACAGCATCCGGATTACTTACTTGCTCCCAAATAACATTAAATAAATTATTTTTAATATCCGTAAGTTCCTCTTCTGTAATATCATTAATTAAAACCGCATCCGTATAATCAAAAGTATTTTCTTTATTCGCCCCAAAGACTAAATCCATTTTAATCTCGGCATTAGAATCATTATTATTAGTATTTTTAAAACTAAACAAGAAACTTCCTTTATTACTATCTTCTTTTGTTAGCACAATACTACCTTGATAATTATCTAAAATATTACTAATTTGAAAATCTAGATTAATTAAATCTTTTTTATTTTTATTACTTTTTATATCAATTAACTTAATATCATTTACATAAATTAATAATTTATCATTACTTATATTAATACTAGTTTTTTTATCACCATAAATATTTAAAGTAGTATTACCATCGGTAAGATACTCTAAGACCTCTTTATCATCATTATATATCTTAATACCATAAAAAGTTTGTAAGAAACCTTTAGTATAAATCTTTATTTGATAATTACCCGTTAATTGGACATTTTGATTAAATAAATCAGTAATGGTAACCTCATCAAGCCCAATATTTTTAGCCATTGATTTTAATAGCTCTGTATCACTTCCAATTGCCTTTAAGATATTTTGAATACTATTATTAAAATCGTATTCCGAAAAATCTAAAATTAAAACACTAAGTTTTTCGCCGTTTAATTCTTCTTTATCTTTTTTACTTTTAGTATAATGAATATTATTAGTTAAATAATTTTTAATAACTTCAATATTATTATTTAAATTACCATAATTAATACTTAAAGGATTAACTTTAATTGGATTACTAATTTCGATAGGATAGTAATAAAGAGGTGTTTTAATATATAAATTCTTATCTAAATAACTATAAGTATTATTGATACTTTGTTCATCTTTAGAAAGCAAAATGTTACCATAGTAATTATTATTCTTATTATAAAGACTAAAATTATAAGTAAAATCTTTTAATTTAGCATAATCACTATTAGTTGTATCTAAAGTAGCCGTCCCGGAAATACCCTTATTTAATTCTTCCTTTATAGTATTAAACTGACTTAAAGAATTAGTAAGATTAGTATTAACATTCGTAAGCGCACTGTTAATAATAGCACTATCTTTGGTAAATAAAATAAAGTATAGCCCCAAGAAACAAACAATTAAGAGAACAATAATAATAAATGGTTCAAAAAAGTTATATTTCTTTTCTTTTATTAACATTTCTTCAATTTCATCATTTAATTTTTCTTGGTTATTTTCTTCTATTTTAATAGCCTCTGTAATATCATCAGTATCCCATATAGCCTTAGCAAACTCTTTATTATTATTTATATCTTTAAGTTCATTTTTATAATTTTTATCTTTATTAGTAGAATTATCTTTGATAATAATATTATCTTTAGGAATCTTCTTATTAGTTTCTTTTATAACGTCTTTTTTGCTTTTAGGACTTTTAATCTTCTTATTGTTAGTATTTAAAGCATTAGATTCTACTTTTTTGATAACATCAGTTTTAGAAACGGTATCATCTTTTTTAATTTCGGCATTTTCTTGGGTTGTATTTTTAGCTTCTTTTTCTATAGTTTTGTTAATATTAACATTAGTAGATTTATCTTTTGTTTCTTCTTGAACTAACTTTTTATCATTAGTATCCTTTTCTTTATCTAAAGTAATATTTTTAATTTCCTTATCTTTATTATCAGAAATAACTTTATCTTCTTTTATTTCTTTATTTTCTTTTAACTTTATATCAGCTTTAGTATTATCTTTATTTTCTATTGTCTTCTTAGTGTTTTTCTTTCCCGTATTTATACTTCTATTGTTTTTAGGGACACTACTTGTTGTTGTCTTTTTAGTGGTAGTACTTTTTTTAGCAGTACTTTTTTTCTTAGCTACTGTATTATTTGAAGAACTTTTTTTACTGGTATTAGTAGATTTTCCTTTTTTACTGTTAGTTTTAACTTCTGAATTTGTATCATTTTTATTAGGTTTAACTAACTTATCATCTTTTAATTTTGGTAACTCTTGCTTATTATTTGTAATATTATTTTTCTTATCACTATCATTCATAAATTAAATCATTTAAATACTATTTTCAAGAAAGTTATAGTATTTAATACTCCTTTTGTCTATATTTCTTTCTCTATTTTTAATTGTAACACAAATCTAAAATTTTTAGGAGAAAAGTATAAAATAAGTTTTAAGTATTGATTATTTTAACTTTTTCTTTTCATCAAAAATTGTTTATAGTAAAATGGAATAGAGGGAAAATAAGATGAAGAGCAAATATAATATGTCATTAGAAGATAATAAGTTTTTTCTATCTCGAAAATTGACCGATATTATTTATAGAAGTGCTATTTTAGAGGGCATTGCAGTAACTTTTGCAGATACTTATGCCTTCATGAATAATGTTAATACAGGCAAGATTTCTGTGGATGGCATCTAATTTGTAATG
>CAKOSD010000122.1 GCA_934101745.1 uncultured Bacilli bacterium
GTGGAATATTAGTAGCCATACCAACGGCAATACCCATATTACCATTTACCAAAATATTTGGATATCTAGATGGTAAAATAGATGGTTCTTTCTCATTTTCATCAAAGTTTGGTACAAAATCAACTGTATCTTTATTAATATCTCTTAATAATTCCAAAGAAATCTTTGAAAGTCTAGATTCAGTGTAACGCATCGCTGCTGCACCATAACCTTCGATATTACCAAAGTTACCATGTCCATCAACTAACATGTATCTATAACTAAAATCTTGAGCCATTCTTACCATCGCATCATAAACAGAGGTATCGCCATGTGGATGGTACTTACCTAAAACAGCCCCTACCGTAGTTGCACTTTTACGGAATGCTTTATCAGGAGTTAAGCCATCTTCATACATAGTATATAAAATACGGCGATGTACTGGTTTTAAACCATCTCTCAAATCTGGCAATGCACGAGCAATAATTACATCCATTGCATAGTTAATGAAGGAATCTTTCATTACATTAACTACATTTTTTGATTCTCTATTATCCATCTTAACCCTCCTAATAATCTAAATTTGAAGCAAAATGGGCATTTTCTTCAATAAACTTTCTTCTAGGTTCTACTTCTTCACCCATTAATAAACTGAAAATACCATCAGCCTCCATAGCCTCATCTAACTTAACTTGAATTAAAGTTCGATTGTTAATATCCATGGTAGTTGAACATAACTCTTCGGGATCCATTTCACCAAGTCCTTTGTTACGAGCAACATCAAATTTAACATTAGCCGGTAAAGTCTTTAAGAACTCATCTCGTTCAGCATCAGTTAATACATAATGAAAGTTTTTACCCCACGATACTTTGTACAATGGTGGTTGTGCAATATAAATATGTCCACTTTCAACTAATGGTCTAAAGAAACGATAAAATAAAGTTAAAAGTAAAATTCTAATATGATCACCATCAACATCGGCATCAGTCATGATAATAATTTTGTCATATCTTAATTTGGAAATATCAAAATCTTCCCCAATACCAGTACCAAAAGCCGTTATCATACTTCTAATTTCCTCATTAGAAAGCGCTCTATCTAATCTTGCTTTTTCAACATTCAATATTTTTCCTCTTAAAGGTAAAACTGCTTGTGTTTTAGAATTTCTACCACCAATAGCAGAACCACCGGCTGAATCTCCCTCGACGATAAAGATTTCGCATTCACTAGGATTTTTGCTAGTACAATCAGTAAGTTTTCCCCATTGATTAGATAAGTCTAAACCACCTTTGGTTTGTCTTTGTAATTCTCTTGCTTTTTTAGCAGCCATTCTAGCTCTTGATGCAGTTAATGACTTTTCCACAATTTTCTTGGCTATCTCCGGATTTTCCATTAAATATCTTTCAAAACCATTACTAAACACATCATCAGCAATCTTTCTAACTTCCATATTACCTAATTTTGTTTTAGTTTGACCTTCAAATTGAGGATCTGGATGCTTACAAGAAATAATCATAGTTAAACCTTCACGAACATCTTCACCTGTTAATGGATCAGCCTTTTCACTTAACATTTTATTATTACGAGCATAATTATTAATAATTCTTGTTAGTGCTCTTTTAACACCATCTTCATGAGTCCCACCTTCGTGAGTATGAATATTATTTGTATAAGAATATAAAGCCTCATTATAGCCATCATTGTATTGCATAGCAACTTCAATTAAAATATTATCTTCTCTACCCTCAACATAAATTACATCTTCATGTAAAGGCGTTTTATTTTTATTCAATTGCTTAACAAATTCAATAATTCCACCTTGATATAAGAATTCATCTTTTTTGTTATCTTCTCTATCATCCATAAGAATTATTCTTAAACCTTTATTTAAGAATGCTATCTCTTGTAACCTTTTTGCTAAAGTCGCATAATTATAAACAGTTGTTTCTTTAAAAATTTCTGGATCAGCCTTAAATCTTACAGTTGAACCTGTACGATTAATATCACAATCTCCTATAATCTTTAATGGTTCTACTGAATGACCACCATTTTCAAATTTTTGATAATAAATATGTCCATCACGATAAATAGTAACTTCAAGCCATGTGGATAAAGCGTTAACAACTGATGCTCCAACACCATGCAAACCACCAGATACTTTATATCCGCCACCGCCGAACTTACCACCAGCGTGTAATACCGTAAAAATTGTTTCAACTGTGGATAAACCAGTCTTTTTATTAATACCAGTAGGAATACCACGACCATCATCACGAACTGTAATAATATTTCCTTTTTCTACAATTACTTCAATATCATCACAATATCCGGCCAACGCCTCATCTACAGCATTATCCACAATTTCCCAGACTAAATGATGAAGTCCAGCCTCACCCGTTGTACCAATATACATACCAGGTCGCTTACGAACAGCCTCTAACCCTTCTAAAACTTGAATATCATTATCATTATAATCTTGATGTCCTAATTCTCTCATATATCCTCCCTTATATTACCAAAAGTACAATTAAAAATTCTATTATTATTATTTTTTATATCATTTGGCAATTTATTTAAATCAGTAACAGTAATAAATATTTGCAAATCTTTATCAACGATATTTAAAATATTATTAATTTTTTCATTATCTAACTCACTAAACAAGTCATCCAATATCAAAATAGGTTTAATATTTCGTTCAACTTTAAACATCTCTACTAAAGAAAGTTTATAAGCAATAATGGCATTTTTTTGTTGACCCTGTGAAGCATAATCTTTTAAAGATTCACTCTCAAAACAAAATGAATAATCATCTTTATGAACACCTAAAGTCGTACTTCCTAAAAGCATATCTTTATTTTTAAGACCACTATATATCTTTTTTAACTTTTCCTGATTTTTATCCTTTAAATCTGACTGGTATTTAATTTTTAAAGTACCAATACCACTTATTTTACTATAGAAATCACTTATATATTTATTAATCATTTCAATAAATATTTTTCTCTTTTCATATATCTTTAGTCCATAATCTATTAACTTATCCGTTAAAATATCTAAATATACTTGAGATTTACTAGCATTGGCATACATTACTTTAAGATATGCATTTCTTTGCTTCAAAACCTTATCATAATCATTTAATAAATTAACAAATTCATTATCAAACTGTGCCATATCAATATTAAGATTTTCTCTTCTTATACTAGGTGAGTCCTTAATTACTTTTAAACTATCAGGATGAAATAACACAATGTTTATCCTTGCAATATAATCACTTAACTTCTTTTGCCGATGACTATCTATTTTCGCAACTTTGCCATCGCCAGAAATAGTAAGCTGATACTCTTTATTTATATTGTTAAAAACTACCCCTGATATTTTAGTTAAATTTTTATCTTTCATCACTAATACTTTATCCGTACTAGAACGAAATGATTTAGTTAACCCTAAGACATATATCGCTTCAATTAAATTAGTCTTGCCACTTCCATTCTTACAATATAT
>CAKOSD010000123.1 GCA_934101745.1 uncultured Bacilli bacterium
GTATATGAGTGGTTATACTTAAAAAGAGCAGATAGTA
This sequence comes from uncultured Bacilli bacterium, assembly GCA_934101745.1. GTDB lineage: Bacteria > Bacillota_I > Bacilli_A > RF39 > UBA660 > CAG-605. Next base: position 38 of record CAKOSD010000123.1, read on the forward strand.
TTGATAAAATGACTAACATCAAAAAAGAAATTCAGGATAAATTAAAAAACGATTTTAGTATGGTAATGATTAAAATAGCCAAAGTAGAACATGATACCGATGCTCATAAATACTTATTTTTACTTGAAGATCATAATTATATTGAGGCTGTTTTGATGGAACATGATTATGGTTTAAGCGTATGTGTATCTAGTGAAGTAGGATGTAACATGGGCTGCAAGTTTTGTGAATCCGGAAGGCGCAAAAAAGTCCGCAACTTAGAGGCTTATGAAATGGTTGAGCAAATTCTTCTTATCGAAAAAGATATTGGCAGAAGAATTTCTAGCGTCGTGGTGATGGGTATTGGTGAACCTTTTGATAACTACGACAACTTAATGAATTTTATTCGGATTATAAATGATCCTAAAGGTATCAGTATCGGGGCTAGACATATTACAGTATCCACTTGTGGGCTTGTTCCTAAAATTTATGAATTTAGTAAAGAAGATTTGCAAGTTAACCTAGCCCTTAGCCTTCATGCTCCTAATGACGAGATTAGAAATCAAATAATGCCTATTAATAAAGCCTATAATATATCAACCGTAATTAAAGCAATAAAAGATTATATTAAAGAAACTAATAGACGAGTAACCATTGAATATGTTATGCTAGAAGATATAAATGATAGTAAGGAATGTGCACTAGAACTTTCTAAACTATTAAGGGGGTTAAATGTGTACGTTAATATGATACCTTATAATGAAACTAACCATTTAGAATTTAGCCAAAGTAATAAGAAAAAAATTGATGAGTTCTATGATACTTTAGTTAAAAATAAAATTAATGTAACCGTTAGAAGAAAATTTGGTAGTAATATTGATGCCGCTTGTGGACAACTTAGAAGTAAGGAGGAAGAAAAGAATGAAAACATTTTATTTAACTGATGCTGGTAAAGTTCGCAGTCATAATGAAGATTCAGTTACCATTTTAAAAAATGATGCTGGTGAATATTTACTAATTGTGGCTGATGGGATGCGAGGTCATCGGGCAGGTGAAGTAGCCAGTTCCATGGTCGTAACCCATCTAGGAAAAAGATTTAATGATTTAGTAACTGTCGGAACAAAGTATGATGCTACTAACTGGTTAAAAGATAATATTAGCGAAATTAATCATCATATTGTTGAATATGCCAGCAATAATCCTGAAAGCAAAGGAATGGGCACTACCGTTGTAGTAGCACTTCTAACCCATGATTTTCTTTTATATGCCAACGTGGGCGATTCCAGTGGCTTTGCTATGAAAAACGGTCACTTACTTAAGGTTACTAAGGACCATACCTTAGTTCAATTATTAGTCCAAGCCGGTGACTTAACGGAAGAAGAAGCCAAATATCATCCTAAGAAAAATGTTTTAATGAAAGCCTTAGGAGGAGAAGAGGATGTAGTACCTGATATTTACGAAGTTGATATGTCTTTTGATGCTATTCTTCTTTCCAGTGATGGTTTAACTAATATGTTAAGTAATGAGACAATCGAAAAAGTCTTAAATGATCCAGAACTTAGCGTTGAAGATAAAGTTGTGAAATTAATTAGAAAATGTAATGCCAGGGGTGGAACCGATAATATATCAGTTGCGTATTTAGTAAAAGAAAGTGGTGAATAAAATGATAATGAAAGGACAAAAAATAAACGATCGTTATCAAATAATTAAATCTATTGGCGAAGGTGGTATGGCTAATGTATATTTGGCCTATGATACTATCTTGGATCGTAATGTAGCCGTTAAAGTGTTGCGTGGCGATCTGGCTACTGATGAAAAATTTGTTCGTCGTTTTCAAAGGGAAGCCTTATCCGCATCTAGCCTTAGCCATCCTAATATCGTCGAGGTTTATGATGTTGGTGAAGATAATGGTCAATATTATATTGTTATGGAGTATATCGAAGGTTGTCAATTAAAACAACTTCTAAAAAAACGAGGTAGACTAACTTTAAGCGAAGTAATTGACATAATGCTCCAAATAACTGATGGTTTATCTGTTGCTCATGATGCTTATATTATTCACCGTGATATTAAGCCTCAAAACATCATGATTTTAGATAGTGGTCTTGTTAAAATAACGGATTTTGGTATCGCTATGGCTATGAATAGCACTCAATTAACGCAAACCAATTCTGTAATGGGAAGTGTTCATTATTTACCCCCAGAACAGGCCAATGGCAAAGGTTCAACCCTGCAAAGTGATATCTATTCCATGGGAATTTTAATGTATGAATTGTTAACTGGAGAATTACCCTACAAAGGTGATAATGCCGTTGAGATAGCCCTTAAACATTTAAAGGAAAAAATACCTAGTGTTCGAGAAAAATTTCCCGAGATACCTCAAAGTGTGGAAAATATCATTATCAAGGCCACTGCTAAAAATCCTAAAAATAGATATGCTGATGCTAGAAGTATGAACGAAGATTTAAGGACATGCTTAGATGATAAAAGAGCCAATGAGCCTAAAATAGTTTTACCATATCCGGAATTTGATGAAGAAAGAAAACCCAAAAATACATCAAAATCCCCAAGTAAAAATGATGGTATCGTAAAAGAAATAAAAGCAGAAGAGGTGGAAAATACGAAAAGAGATAATAAAGTATTAATAACATTATTTGCTGTATTTACAGGGATAATTTTGGTTATAACATCCATAATAGTTTTACTTCCCGTAATTACTAACCAAAAAGAAATTAAAGTACCAGATGTTTCAGGCTTAGATATTAGTGATGCTATAAATACGCTGCAAAATGAAGGCTTTAAAATAGCCGATCAACAAAAAGAACAAGCCAGTGATGATGTTCCTGAAGGAAAAGTGGTCAAAACTAACCCAGTTGCTGGTGTTAAGAAAACTAAAGGTAGTGAAGTAACTCTTTATATTTCTACCGGCAACGAAGGCTTTACTATGGAAGATTTTACCGGTAAAAATTATTATACAGTCTATGGTACTTTAACCGCCTATGGTATTCTTGTTATCCCTGAAAAACGTGATGTAAGTGATTCAAAAGTTGAGGCCTCAACTATCTTAGACCAATCGGTAAAAGCCGGAGAAAAAGTATCTAAAGGGGACACCGTAATTCTTTATATACCTAATGTAACTACTAAATATCCTAACTTTACTAGTGGTGATTATACCAAAGAACAAATTGAACAATTTTGCACCCAATATAGTATTAATTGTAAATTTAAAGAAGTAAGCGAAGCCACTGGAAACTATAAAAGTGGTGATATTATTGCTCAATCAAGACCAAGTGGCACCCAAGTAACAAGTGGCGCTAGTCTAACT
>CAKOSD010000124.1 GCA_934101745.1 uncultured Bacilli bacterium
ATTATTAAATTTCCAAATAACTAGATACTATTTTTTTAAGAAAAAAACCGTCTAAAATAAGAAAAAAGATATCTGTACTTAACCAAATATCTTTAAATTGAATCAATATTTAATTTTACCCTACCTAAGTTCATAATATAAGCATGAGCCTGAACAAGAGTTCTAATAGCATTAGCCATTTTTCCACCTTTGCCTATTACAACGCTACGATCAGTATCACTTACTAGCACTTCAATTATTAAATCATCTTCCAATTTAAATTCACTAACACGAACTCTATCAGGATTATTAACAATTGATTTAACTAAGTATTCTGTAAATTCTTTCAATTCCATAAATTAGTTTTCTTTCTTTTTAGATTCAGCATATTTTTTCATAATGCCTTCACTTGCAAGAATATTCTTAACTGTATCAGTTGGTACAGCACCATTATTTAACCATTTGATTGCTTTTTCTTCATCTACTGTAATAATTGCAGGATTCTTAATTGGATTATAAGTTCCTACAGTTTCGATAAATCTACCATCTCTTGGACTTCTTGAATCAGCTGCTACAATTCTATAGAATGGTTTTTGTTTAGAACCCATTCTTTTTAATCTTAATTTAACTGCCATTTGTATTCCCTCCTCACTTAATAACAGTATTTATTTTAACACATCACGTGTTAGCCGTCAACCATTTTTAGTTAACAGCATCAGTTTTTTTAATTAAAAAAAGGAAGATTACTCTCCCTTAACAATATTGATAGCCTCACGCATTTTCATATCATATTTAACCATATCAAGACCGCCAAATTCTTTTAGTAAATCTTCTTTAGTCATGCCATAATTCTCAGCCATTTCTAAAGTCTTAGCCTCAGCATCTTTATCACTAATTTCAATTTTTTCTTCTTTAGCAACTTCTTCTAATAAGAATCTTTCTTTTACTCTACTAGTAGCAGTTTCTTCATATTGTTTATGTAAATCCTCATGAGTCATACCAGTAAATTGCATGTATTGTTCAAGTGTTAAACCATTCATTTTTAATTGTTGAGAAACTTGATCAATAATTCTATGAATTTCGTCATCAATTATTTCTGGGTTAATTTCTACTGTCATTTTAGATACAGCAAGTTTTAAGCAATCATCAATATATTTATCTTCAATTTCAGCCTCTTTACGAGTCTTAATTTGTTCTTTAATTTTTGCCTTTAATCCTTCGGCATCTTTAACATCATCATAGCCTAAATCTTTAAAGAAATCTTCGTCTAATTCTGGTAGAACTCTTTCTTTGATAACATTTACTTTAACTTTAAATACTACATCTTTATCCTTAAGTTCTTCGGTATAATTTTCTGGGAATTTTAAATTTAAATCTTTTTCTTCCCCAGTACTCATTCCAATTAAACCATCTTCAAAACCAGGAATAAATGTATTAGAACCTATTTCTAATGGATAGTTTTCGCCTTTTCCGCCTTCAAAAGCCTTACCATCTAAGAAACCTTCAAAATCAATTATAGCAGTGTTACCTTTTTCAACTTTACCACTTTCTTTAACTTTGATTTCGGCATATTTAGTTTGAAGTTTAGCAATTTCTTCATCTACTTCCTTAGCAGTTACTTTAGCTGTTTCTTTTTTAATACCTAAATTTTTGTATTCGCCTAATTTAACTTCTGGTTTAGAAATAAATGTATATTCAATACTAATACCATCTTTATTAATATCTTTAATATCAACAGTAGGTTGTACAACTGGCATTTCTTTTACTTCATCTAAAGTCTTTTTATATTCAGTTGTAAGTAAAATATCAATAGCATCGTTATAAAGTGGTTCTACCCCATTTTTACTAACGAACATTGAAAAAGGTACCATACCTTTTCTAAAACCATCAACAGTTACATCTTTTTTAATTTTATTGTAAGCATCTTCAATAGCCTTAGTCCAAATTTCACCTTTATATTCTTTTACAACTTTTTTTACATTATTCATAAAATTCTTCCTTTTCTAACCTTTAATATTATAACTTAAAACTAGCAATAAAGCGAGTAAAATTAAGCAATTTTAACAATTTTAACATCATAAGAACCAGTTGGCGTTACAACATTAACAACCTCACCGGCACGATGTCCTAATATAGCCTTACCAATTGGCGACTCATTAGAAATTTTATTAGCAAACGGATCTGCTTCCATCGAACCTACAATAGAGTATTCTTCTTCCTCATCATCATCTATATAGTTTAAAGTGACATTAGAGCCAACACTAACAGTTTCTTTAGATGCCCCGTCCATTACTTGGCAATGTTCTAATTTAAATTCTAACTCTTTTATTCTTGCTTCTACTTGGGCTTGTTCATTACGAGCAGCATCATATTCAGCATTTTCAGATAAATCGCCTAAACTTCTTGCTTCTTGTAAAGCGGCAATTACCTCTGGTCTTTTCTTTAATTTTAAGTCATTCAATTCAGTTTCTAACGCCAAATATCCTTGTGGTGTTATTAGAATTGTTTGTTCTTTTGTCATTTTTATTCTCTCCTCTAAAAAATTATCTATCTAAGGATACTACAAATTATATTAAATGTCAAACACTTTTATTCTCATCATATCCATCTTACTTAGTGGTATTTCACACTTAAATTTAATCAGTTCTTTAGGATGACGAGCAACTTCAAGTTCCTTACCATCCATATCATAAATCTTAGGAATTGTTAGAGTTATAGTCTCAATATTAGGGCCAAATATCTCGACAACATCCCCCGGTTTAAAATAATTTCTTTGTTCTAAAACTACTTCTTTTGTAGTCTCATCATATTCTATTACAATTCCTAAGAAATCTTGATTACTAATTTCATTTCTATCTAAAAAATATTGCTCATTAACCCCCGGTAATTTATCAAAAAACTGCGGTACAGAATCGCGATTAGCGCATCTATTTAAAACATTTAGAGCATAAGTAGTATATTTTGTCGTCAAGGTATTATCCTTAATTTTATCAATTAAACTCCGATAAGTAGATATAACGGTAGCAATATAATAGATACTACGCATTCTACCTTCTACTTTAAAAGAATTTACTCCCACTTCTATCATATCTTTAATAAATGGTACCATATTTAAATCTTTAGGCATCATGGTAAAATCAGGCTCATTATTTAAAGCCTTAAAAACATAACGACAAACTTGACTACAACCGCCCCTATTAGAATCCCTATTAGTGGCATAATTACTCATAACACAGCGTCCGCTTACCGAAGTACACATCGCCCCATGAATAAAACATTCTAAATCTAAATTAGTTTCTTCTTTTATTCTTCTAATATCTTCCTTTGAAGTTTCACGGGCTAATACTACTCTCTTAGCC
>CAKOSD010000125.1 GCA_934101745.1 uncultured Bacilli bacterium
AATTAATTCTAAATATCCTAATTTAACTGCCCGAATAGCCATATCTATACATAAACTTGCTAAAACGTAAGCACAATATACGCCTGCTATAGTTGAAATAATAATCATGTAGTTTACCGTGTTGTTTAATACGCTATTTGCAAACCCTATATCTCCAAGCAAAAATGGTCTAAAGGCGGTAAAAAACATTTCACCGTTCATTGCACCTTCGTATGCCATTTGCAAATTATAATTTCCTTTGTTATCACTGTCGTAAGCCTTATATTTTTCTATGTTCACACTCTCTTCATTACTAAAAACATCATCAATTAGTCCAACTTCAACTTTAACAGCCTCAGATTTTAATAAATCACCATCATTATCTATATCTGTCATATTCATATTTTCTATTGATTTTGGATAGAAAAATGATTGAAACAGATAAGTTGCAAATTGTGTACCAATTTTATCATCATTTAGCAAATCGGCTTGCGAATCATCACCTTTTTGAGCCAATAAAATTTTGGGAATTAAATTATTGCATAATACTACTCTTTGAAAATAATAGAAATAATTAAAAACGGTTGGAACTATTGCAATACCTATTATAGCAAAAATGAAGTTTTTAACTATTTTTGACAACGATTTGTCACCTTTTGATGCATTATCTGGATTAATAATTGAATTTAATAGTGCATATGCAACTATAAATAAAGCAATAACACCAATTATAATGTATGTTCTGTTTATTAAATCATCAAAAACTTTATCGTCAAAGAGTTTGAATTGCGCTAATGCAATATACATTTTAAAGCCTTGACTTACAAAAAAGTAAACCACACTATCGATAGCAAGAAATATATATCCTAATATTGCCTTTAAAATTCCTCCAAGCGATATTGAAGAAAGGGCTTGTAAAAAACTTTGTGTTTTTAATAAAAGCATATTAAATCACCTCCTAATTTCCAAAAATACAGCAAGTACCATAAACGTTAGTCCATTTTAATATTAAATCTATAACTGTTGGAAAAACAAACAGCAATACTGCATAAACCATTCTTTTTGACAGGGTTTTTAAGCATTTGCTTAATGCATCTTTGTCGGCACTTGTAACAGCCTTAACTAAATCCAATATAGTTAAAACTATAACCAAAATTGGACCCATAAGTTTCATAAAGAATAATATTTTATTTAAAACATATGCAACAGATGGAAGGTTATCAGAAACACCACTATCATTAATATCACCCAGTATAAAATTACAATCATATTGACAATTTGTTGATGTACTTCCGGAATTTGCTGTGCCATTTACTTTGGTACCATTAGCATTATTTTGATTATTTGATGAATTACCACTACTACCATTATTATTTGGAATGTTTTCGTTATAGACTTTTGCATTTTCTGTAACTTTCACCCCAATGGTCCTAACAATTCCATCTTTAGTTTTACAAGTTAAGGTTTCATTAACAGAACTAGCAAACCAAAAATTATACCAATTATGACTAGGAACCTTCTTTACATATATAGTAACGCCATTATCGTTTGAAAAAGAACCTACACTATCCGAAGAATTGCATTCACTGTACTCGGTTAAAACACGATTGCTATCAACGGTATAACTTTGAATTGCTGCTGAGACAAAAGAATTAAAAAATAAACCTAATAAAGTAACAAATATAAATATAACATTCTTTTTTTTCATAAAGTACCTCTTACCCCAAGATTATAACATAAAAAAACTAATATTTAAATAAAATATTAGTTCATCAAATCATTATCTTGTTGCTTTACAGTTCTTGCTACCGTCTCCACCTAAAGCATATTCCCAACAGCATCTCCAACCTTTAGCATCAACAGCATTATCTCCGTTATTAGTTTGATCTGTTTTGGAATTTGTTTCAGTAGCTGCTACAGCATCTAATACAACACCTACGATTGAAGGTATAAAGAATACTAAAACAGCAGCAACACAACGCATAGCAAATGATTTTAAGTTCTTAGTTACTTCGTCTGGTTTACCAGCAACAACTGATTTACCTACGTCTAACATACCAAATACGATTAATAATAGAGGAATAACAATCTTAAAGATAGTTACAACGTACCCTACTAATCTTAATAAAGGTGCTAAGTTACCACAAACGTCAACTTGACTCATAAACATCTCCTCATTTCTCTACATAAATATTACAATAAAATATATGCATGGTCAAGAAAATTACTCGTCCTTGACAATACCAAACAACTTACCAACAGGCTTTTTAGCACCACCGGTTGGAGTCTGTTTATCAAAGCCCATTTTATATAATAAGTTATTAAGAATAGGATTTCTTTCTTTCTTATCATCTAAAGGAGGAATAGATTCAAATACTTTACAACGTGATTCATATTCAAAATCTTTTATATCTTTATCTGATAATAAGCATTTATTTAATACTATTTTATAATTTTTCATCTTCGTTAGAACCATTCTATCGGCTCTAATTAATTTATTTAACTTAATAGTACTAGGTTCAATTAAATGTAATACTTCACTAATTGATGCTACTTTAGGTGATTCATTTATATCAACTAAAATAATATCATAAGTATTATTAGGATTCTTAATAACAGAATCTAATTCACTAGTAGTTATACTACGCATATCTTGATCATTAAAATACATAAAATCATTTTTATCAACTTCGATAGCTAAAGTTTTATAATTATTTTCTAATTGTTTTTTTAACATATAAGTTAAGGTAGTAGCACCAGCGTGTTCAGTTAAGTTTTTAATGGCTATTACTCTACTTCCCATAAATATATGATTAATAGAATTATTTAAAAAGTTAGAATTAATATTACCCGGTTCTAAGTTAACATTCATATCAGCATTAGGATTACCTCCTAACATATGATACCTAGCAACATCTTTATAGGTATTAGGATTGTCTATTAAATACATTACTGAATCAATATTTCGGGTAAAATTATATATTCCCATTGAAACTAATTCTGAAAGATAGGTGGGCGAGTTAACTTCTTTGGAATCATCAAGAAGTAATATAACTTTGTTCATATCTAAACCAAAAGATAATTTTTGAATATTATTGATATCTTTATAGTTTTTTACTGCCGTTATATCGAGTATCATCTTATTAAAGAAGAAGTTTTGAAAGTTACTAACGATAACATCGGCATCATATTCACCCCGTACATTTTTTATTATATCTATAGGTAAGTTAGTTAACATTTCACTATAGCGATTAGAAATTATGACATTCATAAATTTTATCCTTTCTTTTATATTTATCTTGAATTAAATAAACATCTAGTGCTATTGCAATCATAAGTGG
>CAKOSD010000126.1 GCA_934101745.1 uncultured Bacilli bacterium
GTTAATTTATACTTTAACAAGCAGTGATTTTATGATAAAATTGCAAATTAATTAAGAAGTTTTTTTCTTGATTAATTTAATTTTTTTAATAAGCAGGAGGTTTGTAAATGAAGAATAATATTAAAAAATTAAAGACAGAATTCTACAAAATTCAATGTAAAAATTGGATTAAAAATACTGAGAAAGGTACGAGTGCTGCTGGTAAAATTTTAGAAAATTTACTTAATAAAGATGATGATAATTTAATTATTGCTGATTATTATGGAATTGAATTAAAAACTAAATTTTTGGATAGTGAACCTTATATTAATCTTTTCTCAATGGTTCCTGATAATAAGCCTTTGGTTCTTAAAGAAATTTTAGTACGATATGGCTGGCCAAGCAGAAAAGATAGAAAATACAAAGTGTTTTTTGGTCAAGTGTTTGGAAATGAATTTAAAAAAATTGGTTTATTTAATGAATTTAAATTAGATGTTGATAAAGAAAATCACAAAGTGCATCTACTTGTTAAAAATCGCTATACAGGTTATATAAATAAAAACATCTCTTGGTCGTTTGAACAATTAGAAAACCGTTTAAATATGAAATTAAAATATCTAGCCATAGTTCCAGTAGAAAAAAGAAAGTATGGCGATGATGTCTATTTTAAATATCATAATTTTAAATTATATAAATTAAAAAGTTTTGACCGTTTTTTAGAATTAATTTCAACAGGGTATATTCGGACGAATATTAAAATTTCCTTTTATACATCTAAAGAAAAATATGGAAAAATCCAAGATAAGGGAACGTCTTTTGAAATAGATGAGAAAAACATTGATAAATTATTTGATTTAATAGATATAGAAAATATGTAGCACTACATTAAATTTCACGCAGAATTTAAAAATCAAGGCTTTAATGAGAATCATACTCATATTAGCCTTGATTTTTTAGCTTTTCTTATTGTTATCATATTTGTTAACTGTTTCATTTAAATGCATCATTTTCTTGTCTAGTTCTTTAATAATCAAAGAATTTTCATACATCTTATCATAGACCTCTAAAGGTATTTTTTCTGTATTACTAAATTTATATTCGATTTTATGATCAAGGCTAGCCCAGAAATCCATGGCAATCGTTCTTATTTGAATTTCGCCTTCCACATATTCAGTTTTATTATTTAAATAAACCGGTATTAACACGTTTAAATGATAAGAGATATAACCAGTATCTTTGGGCTCTTTAATATAGTCTTGTTGCTTAACTATAATTAAGTCTTGGCTATTTTTAAGAACGCTAACGATATCATAGACATCGCTTAAAAAGGAAACAACAATTCTAATGCCGACGACATCATGGATATATTTTTTTATATTGGTTAATGTATAATCATATCCCTTATCTTTTAATTTATTTTTAATACTTTTTTCGCTTTTGATTCGAGATTTAATATGCTCAATCGGATTATAGCCATGATTAAAAACGAACTCATCTACTAAAATATTTATTTCGGTTTCAAGCATTTTTAAAGCAAAATTATAGTATAGAAACAATTTATTTTTCTCTTTTATAAATATCACCTACTTTTAATTTTAATTTGATATTAAGTTGCACTATATTATATATGTAGCACAGACTGATAGTGCCACTGTTTTGCGGCCAGGGGAATAAAAAAAATACCGTAAGTAATACGATATTTAATAAACTCAAATGGTCGGGAAGACAGGATTCGAACCTGCGACCCCTAGATCCCAAATCTAGTGCACTACCAAGCTGTGCTACTTCCCGAAATACGTGGTGCGCCCAAAGGGAGTCGAACCCCTAACCTTTAGATCCGTAGTCTAACGCTCTATCCAATTGCGCTATGGGTGCAAAACTTCCAACGCAATATAATTGTATAATTATTCTGTAAAAAAAGCAAGGTTTTTCTGACTTTTTTCGCTCATTTTTTGCTACTTTTGGTAATTTTGGAAGTTTTCTAAGACTTTATCTAGTATTTTTAAGTCACTATTACTTAAATTAGAGAATTTTTCGTTTAATATTTTTTCAGGAATAGACATATTTTTAATAATTTCTTTGGCCTCTTTTTTGGTTAGACTATCTAATCTTATTAAAGCCTCCATTAAACTATTTTTAATTTTCTTTTCATCTAATAAATAAATTTCGCGATAAATTTGATATTTTTTAGATTCTGGCTGGGTAATTTTTTGCATTTTAACAATAAAAGAATCAGTACGAGGGGGAATATCAAATGCCATTGGAGGAACTTCTAATAATTTTTCTGTTTTAAAGAAACTGTTAGTAATAACACTTAACTTAGTTATTTCTTTATTAACAACATTTAAAACAAATTTGTCCCCCATTAGCATATACATTTCATTAAAATCAGTCTTAATCATTTTATAAATAAAAGGCTCAATAATACTATAGGGCAAAGATGTAATAATTTTATTAACTTTAGGTATTTCGACATCTAAAACACTACCCCAGATAACTTCTAAATTAGGAATTATATCCAAATAACTTTTTAGTCTTTCATCTAATTCTATGGCATACATTTTTTTTACTTGCGGGGCTATTTTTTTAGTTAAAGTCCCCTTGCCAGGACCAATTTCTAAAACTATATCTTTTTTATTAAACTTGGGGAAATCTAAATATTTATTTATAATATCCTCATCAATTAAAAAATGTTGGTCTAAGTAGTTTGTGTCATTTTTAAACATAATAAATCACCTGTAGTTATTATTATAAAAGAAAAGAACCATTATTGCAAACAATGATTCTTTAAATATTAATTTAAAATCTTATTTTTTAAACTGAGAATTATAAAGATCAGCATAAAATCCATTTTTCTTCATTAATTCTTCATGGGTACCTTGTTCAATAATATTACCCTCATTCATGACAAGGATAAGATTGGCATTCTTAATAGTTGATAAGCGGTGAGCAATTATAAATGAAGTACGGCCTTCCATTAATTTATCCATAGCTTTTTGAACTAACTCTTCAGTTCTGGTATCGACATTCGAGGTAGCCTCATCTAAAATTAAGAAAGGAGCATTTTCAATCATCCCACGGGCAATCGTTATTAACTGCTTTTGACCGCCACTAATAGAATCATTTTCGCCAATCACATAATCTAAACCACCTGGTAAAGTCTTAATGAAATGGTCAACACCAACTGTCTTACAAGCCGCCCAAATTTCTTCATCAGTTACATTTTCTTGATTAAACTTGATATTATCACGAATTGAACCTTCAAATAGCCAAGTATCTTGTAAAACCATGATAAATAAATCGTGAATATTTTCACGGGTTAAATCTTTAGTAGAAACAC
>CAKOSD010000127.1 GCA_934101745.1 uncultured Bacilli bacterium
GGACTAGGTTCGGGCTGTGGGTTAGTAGCAATACAAGTGTTCTTATCAGTTATTTCTTGGCCATTAGCATCCCGATAAAGTTCATAATTTCCCTTAGCAGCCTCACTAGGTGTTATAAAGGCATAAACTTGCATTTCTTTATTATAGTAACACTTAGCCACTTCGGTAGTAGTTTCATTACCACCACTACTAGCATCTTTAACATATCTTAATGTATATGTTAATTTATAGTTCTTACCTTGATGTTTAAAATTTACGGTAAAATTAGTATCAGTATTTTGACTTAATTTATCCGTTCTCGTTTTAACAACTTTATAAGAGCCATCTGATAAATTCTCAACAAAAGAACCGGCTGCTACATTAGAAAATGAAACCCAAGTGATGTTACTATCACTTATCTTATTTACGGTTGTTGATAAACTGGCTGCTAATTGCGTTTTAACATCCTTTTTTATTTCACTTTGTTTAAGAGTATAATCTCCCGATTTTACTTTAGATGTTATATCATTAACATAGCTTAAAGTTGGAGCCCAAGTACTACTCTTTTTATAAGTATATGTTATTTTATATTTGTAATGTTGATTTTTGTAATCATACTCAATATTAAGAGAATCTTTATCGCCATCTTCTACATCACTTAAATTTTTAAATTCAATTTTAGAACCAGCAATAACATTTAAGTGATTAGGGTTATTACTAGTTACCTTGACGTTAGAAACCTTTGAAAAATCATCAGTGGTACATTTAGTTAAATCCGTACGGGCCTCATAATTTGCTGAGGTTGTTGTGTTATCAGATTTTACTTGGATTGCTCTACCAACACAATCAATATTGTTATGACTTACTTTAAAAGTAAATGTAATATTAGCCGATTTTTCCCCAGCTTGAGTACCGTCAGTATACTTAACAGTAACTTTTTCTTTGGCTAAATCTGTTATTTTATCTGTATTATAAAGAGGCATTTGTCCACCGGTTGTTAGTACAGATTTAACATAATAATTATTACTTGAACTGTAACTCGAGATAATATTATAGTTAATGCCACAAGCATTAAAGACATTCCTTAGATTAATTGCGTTTGGCGTATTATTATAGTAACCAGCAGTATCAATATAATAAGTATACGTATTAGCCTTTTTACTATTTGGTATACACTTATCGCTGGCATAAACATTGTTTATTCCTATTAAAAGAAGAATAAAAGTAAATAACTGAAATGATAATATCTTAAATTTAGTTTTCATTAAACGATGTGCTCCTTCTTTTTCTTATTTTTTATATATATGTAAACGCCTGTTACTGCGGCTATCGATAAAACAGATATTAGAATAACCGGCCAATGTTTTTGGACAAATGATGTGGCGGTATTCAATATTCCTTCATGTCTTTTTTCTTCTTCTTCACTTTTTTTCTTATTTATATATTCATTAATTCCTTTAGTAAAGTCATCACGGGATATATTTTCTATATTTAAGAATTGAGCGCAATAAAAGTAATCGGGATTTTCGGTACAAATTTGCATTTTATAGTAAGGATTTTCGATAGGAACAGTTACTTGAAACTCTCTTAGCGAAGTTTTACCACATTTAGTATCACTAGGATAAATACTTACAGTATAATTTTTTAAAACATTCATAGAACCCGTTGATACTTTATTTACGCCATTAGTATCAGTACTATAGTTAACCGTTTTTTTGGCACTACCATTACTTATAACAGCGTATAAATTTTCAGTTAAATTATATATATTTATAGAACCAAGATAACCAGTAAATTCAGATACTTCTCCGGTATCTTCAACCGTACTAGAATACTCATATTCAAACGGCTCCGCATTTACTGATACTAAGCCAGCCTCATTATTTATGGTTACCTGCTTTTCTAAGGAGCAAGATTCGGCTTTAACATTAGCAATCATTAATAATGAGAAAGTTAAAAAACTAAATAGATACTTTTTCATATTATTCCTTTCTAACTTATAAATTCGGTATTAACAAATTTATAATCTTTGTCAAATGTATATTTCACTTTTGGATATGTTACATTTTTACAAGCCTCAATCGTTTTGAAATCACTAAAGTACAGTTCGCCCATACTAGTTTCACAATACGTTATATCTTTATACTCGTTATTATATACTCCCAGCTTCATTACACCTTCAAATGACATTTCGTAATAATAAGTTTCAGCCGTTATTTGATAGCCACTGGAAGTTTTTTCTAAATTACCAAGACTACTGGCATAAACCCCATCAGAATCTAATCCACTATCCGTTGTTTGAGATACAGGGATAATACAATATTTATCATCACATATAACGGCACTAACGCCATTAAAGAAACCTTCTGATATAACTGTATTCTTTTCTAAAGTGGTATCAGCAAATTTAGCGTTTATGGCTTTATTTATGAATTTAATTGATAATTTAATATCGCCAAGTCCGGTATCTTCATTAAACATATCGGCCCCAGTCATATAATCAATTATATTGGAATCTTTATAAACCATTCGACTAAGGGTATAAAGAACTTTTTCGTCATTAGAAATATCCCCATTATAATTTACTCCCCAATAAAAATCATCTACGGTAGATATATTATCGGTACTACTAATAAAATCTTTTATCGTCTCCTCATCAAAAGGTTTTATCGCGTCTTTTAAATAGTTTTCAAATTCTTTAGTCGTAGGATCATCGGGAGTTAATTCTTTATCCTTATGAAATACCTTTGTACAAATAAATATTATTAGGCCAATTAAGATAAGTCCTAATAATATTGAAATAATAATAGTCTTTTTGTCTTTAAAATTTATTTTTAATTTACTTTTCATACATCCACTTGTCCTTCTCTATCATAACTAATATAAGAATATCATTTTTTCCATAAAAAAACAATTTATTCTGACAAATTTATACATTTTTTCGTAGTTTGATTGACTTATAATTAAGGATATGGTAAATTATTCTTGCATTTAATTGGCAGTGCTCAAAAGTTTATTGATGTGTCTATCCCATTTATGGTTATAAGTATCTATCTCTGCCTATGAGAAAGTATTTAGATAGACTCCCCTATAATCTTTAGGCTCGTACTAAGTAAAAGCAAATATAGAGAAAGGAGAATTATTTATGGCAAGATACACTGGTGCTCAATACAAGAAATCACGTCATCTTGGTTTTTCTACTTTAGAAAATGGTAAGGAACTTGCAAAAAGACCTTATGCTCCTGGTATTCATGGACAAGACCGTCGTAGAAAACTAAGTGAATATGGTGTTCAGTTA
>CAKOSD010000128.1 GCA_934101745.1 uncultured Bacilli bacterium
TCATTTAGCCAAATAAAAAAGTTAGCTAGCCCAAACTATCAAGTTTAGAATCTAAACTAACTCCATTTTATCTTTTTAGGACATTTTTTAATTTTATTCTTTTATTAAGCGATTTAACTCAACCGCATATTCCATAGGTAACTCTTTTTTAAAATCAATCATAAAGCCCATAATTAAAAGTTCTCTTGCTTGATCTTCACTTAGACCTTTACTAGTTAAGTAAAATAGTTTATCGGCATCTAATTTTGAGACAGTAGCCTCATGCGTAAGACTAGAAGTTTTATTGCCAACAATATTCTTAGGAAAAGTATCACTTTTAGAAATATCATCTAAAAGAATCGTATCACATTTAATCGTGGCTACCGAATCCGTTGCCTCTTTGGTAATCCTCGTGGTTCCGCGGTAATTAGCAATCCCCCCGGCCTCAGCAATCGACTTACTAATAATACTACTTTTGGTATTTTGACCTAAATGGATCATCTTAGCGCCCGCATCTAAGACTTGGCCTTTTTTAGCATAAGCAACACTTATCGAATTACCCCTAGCACCCGTTCCTTTTAAAATACAAGAAGGATATTTCATCGTAAGACCACTACCGATATTACCATCAACCCATTCCATAAGCCCCCCATCATCAACAATTGCTCGTTTGGTAACTAAATTATAAACATCCGTTGACCAATTTTGAATCGTCGAATAACGACACTTCGCATTCTTACCCACATAAATCTCCACAACACCCGCATGAAGACTTGTCTTCGAGTAAGCCGTGGCCGTACAACCTTCGATATAAGAAAGATCAGCACCATCATCAACAATAATAATAGTATGTTCAAACTGTCCTAAAGACTCACTTTCAATCCGAAAATAACTTTGTAAAGGCTTATCCACCTTCACACCCTTAGGAATATAAATAAATGAACCTCCTGACCAAACAGCATTATTTAAAGCCGTATACTTATTTTCTTCTAACTTAACTAAATTATTAAAATACTTCTGAAAAAGTTTGGGATACTTCTGTAAAGCCTCATCTGTCGAAGTAAAAATAATGCCATTACCAATGGTTTGTTTATGATAAAACACTTCCGATTCATACTGATTAGTAACCCCACCTAAATACTCTTCTTCGGCTTTAATTACCCCTAAATCATCAAAAGTATTCTTTAAGTTACAACTAACCCTTTCCCACTTATCCGTCATTTTCTTAGTCTTATCTTTATAATAACAAATCTCATCAAAATTAATATGGATATCCGGACCGAAATTTGGTTCCTTTTGCTTTAAAAAATTATGATACGCCTTAAGACGGTGCGCAAGCATCCAAGCCGGTTCCTTTTTCTTTTCTGATAACTTTTTTATAAATTCTTCATTTAATTTTTCTTTCATAACAATCACGCTTCATATTATACTATAATATTGAAAAAATAGAAATTCTTTGTTACAATAAATTTAGAATAGAAGGATTATATATGATAGATTATACATTAAATAATACCACATGTTTTAATAACTTAAAAAACTTCTTCTTAGTTTTGAATAATGATTTTACCATTGAAAATAATTATCTTATTTTTAAAAATAAAAAACTTAATATTCAAAACTTTGATATAAGAGAAGCCTTATATGCTAATAATAGTTTATTACTTAATAACTTAAGTGAAGGTAAAATAACTACCTCTAACTTTTTTGAAATATTAAAAATATATGAATTTAAAAATATTTATTTAGAACATGAAAGTGATTTTTATAATAACTTTGGTAGTGAAGAAGACTTTGTAGATAAATATAATAATTATTTCTTTCAGTTACTTCTTTATCATGACTATCTAAGTCCCGAATTAGAAAACTTTTTAAAAACATTCGTTAATCGTATTTATTTAATAGAAAGTAATATTAATTATACTGATAATCCTAGGTTTGTTAAAGAAGTAGATTTCTATAATACTACTTTACAACAAATAGATGATATTAATAGTAAAATAGCAAGTGGTAATAATAAAACGATGAAATTAATTAAGAGTAATCCTAATGATAGTAATAACTATAGTGAGGAAGAAGAATATCCTGATCATAGTATTGAATGGTATCGTCCTTTATCTAAAACAGGTTATTTAAATATTTTCTTAAATATATTATTATTCTTAAGTATTGGTATTGTTCTAGGTTCTGTTATATTTATTAGGGCTATATCTTAAGTTAAAAAGTCATAAATATTAGATTTTACTTTTTAGTATTTATGACTTTTATTATTTATATTAGTTATTATTACTTCCCACCCTTAATTAGTATCAATTATAAGCTTAGTTGGTAAGGATTAGTAGATGAACCATCTCCTATACCTATGGATATGCTAGATTTTAAGAAAAGAGTTGGACGAACATTATATCCGTGGCGAGCAACACTATCATAACTAATAATTCCTCCAGCATTGATATTAAATGCTCCAGTTCCATTTGTAGAATTAATTGTTAAAGTCCATTGATAATTATCCCTTTTATATAAATAACTGTTATCTTTACAATAACTAATTGAATCATTATTCCAATAATATAAATTTTCTTTAATACAAATATTTCTATTATTTTTTGTTCTACCCGATGTTGAATAACCATAATCGCTTGGATAAATTAGAGCAATCTTACCATTCCACTTAGTTGAGACATTGCTTACGGAATTTGTATTTCTTTCTAAGGAATAGAACATTTCAGTATTAACATCATCATAAGTTGAACTGCTTCCTAAATTCCAAGCAACTGTTTCAATTGCATTTTTCGTCTCATCGTTTTTAAATCCACTATTGTTTAAATCTATTTTTGTTGCAGTAATGCTATCATTATAATAAAAATCACTCATTCCTTTATAATAAGCACCGTTATTTAATAATTGCTGCAAGGTTGATTTTGTCCAATCGTTTGATGCCGAACCGTCAGATTTATAATCCCAAGAATACTGACCTATACTATCTTCTCTAATTATTTTAATAAGATTTTCCTTAGTCCCATCTTCTTTTTCGATATTATTAAATACTCCGATAATCCGCCATAACTCACAAGTATCACTAGTTTGATTATTATAATCATCACAGTTAAAATAGACATAATTATTAGGGTTAGCCCCTATATATCTGATATTATTATCAGGATCATCACTAGCCATATTAGTAGTATCAC
>CAKOSD010000129.1 GCA_934101745.1 uncultured Bacilli bacterium
TATTAGTATCATAACTAACGTTCAAACTAAAAATATTATTGCTTTAATAAACCGCACTAATCCTAATGAAACTTTACTATTGCCTCACAATTTTGTGGCTGAAAAAAGATATAATGAGTTAATTTTTAAAAAGAAAGCCATTAAAGTAGTTCCACTTGATAACAAAAGCCATCAACTAAAAGAGATTAATAATTATAATAATCAAATAATTAAAATAGTAAAAACTAGTAATGATATATCAAATTTTACAACGAGATTAAATAGTCAAGAACTAAAAATGCCTCTTTATATCAGAACCCGTACTAACGGTGATAAAATGAGTATTAAAAATATGGCGGGTACCAAAAAAATTAAAGATATTTTTATTGATAGTAAAATTCCTACCGAAGATAGAAACTCTTGGCTTTTAGTTTGTGATAGCGATGATAACGTTATCTGGTTACCAGGCTTAAAAAAATCAAAATTTGATAAAGAAATTAATGAAAAGTATGATATAATACTAATGTTTGTAAAAGAAGGAGAATAATATGAATAGAAAAAGACAAAATGCTGTCAAACAGTTTACACCTTATTTAGTTCTAGTTATCATAATTTGTGCTATGTTCTTCTTATATAGTGGCACAGCAACAAAAGTACATGAATTAAAAACAGGTGAATTTTTAAAATATATAAATGAAGGTAAAATTACGGAGATGACTATCACCCCTAAAAGTGATGAATCCGTATACTATATTACTGGTAAGGTTGATGGATATAGTGACAAAGAAACCTTTAGCGTTCGTGTTGTAGGTGAACAATTAGATACCGTAACTACTTATGCTAGTAGCCATAATTTAAATCTTTATGATACTA
Source organism: uncultured Bacilli bacterium (assembly GCA_934101745.1). Lineage (GTDB taxonomy): Bacteria > Bacillota_I > Bacilli_A > RF39 > UBA660 > CAG-605. The sequence goes on from CAKOSD010000129.1 coordinate 853, forward strand.
ATAAAGACCCCGGAAGTAGTGTCATTCCCTACATTGTTGTCAATGTACTTCCTTTAATTTTTCTTTTTGCTTGTGGATATGTTCTATTTATGAAAATGTCGGCAGGTAATAATAAATCTATGGATTTTGGTCGCTCTCGTGCTAAACTAAGTGAAGATGGTGGTAAAGTAAGATTTACTGATGTGGCTGGTTTAGACGAAGAAAAAGAAGAGGTTAGTGAATTAATTGACTTCTTAAAAAATCCTAAGAAATTCCAAAAACTAGGGGCTAGAATTCCTAAGGGTGTCCTTTTAGTAGGGCCTCCGGGAACAGGTAAAACCCTACTTGCTAAGGCTGTTGCCGGTGAGGCTAACGTACCATTTTATTACATTTCCGGTTCTGATTTTGTTGAATTATTTGTTGGTGTTGGTGCCTCTCGTGTTAGAGATATGTTTAAACAAGCCAAACAATCAGCCCCATGCTTAATTTTCATTGATGAAATTGATGCTGTTGGTCGTCAAAGAGGTTCCGGTATTGGTGGCGGTCATGATGAACGTGAACAAACTCTTAACCAATTACTTACCGAAATGGATGGCTTTGGCGCTAACGAAGGTATAATTATAATTGCTGCTACTAACCGTCCTGATGTTTTGGACCCAGCCTTATTACGTCCTGGACGTTTCGACCGTCAAGTAACAGTTAGTCTTCCTGATGCTAAGGCTCGTGAAGAAATATTAGGAGTTCATGCTCGCAATAAAGTATTTGCTGATGATGTTAATTTAAAGGCTTTATCCCAAAGAACTCCTGGTTTTAGTGGTGCTGACTTAGAAAACTTATTAAATGAGGCGGCTTTACTTGCTGTTCGTCGTAATAAAACCGCGATAACAATGGATGAAATTGATGAAGCAACCGACCGTGTTTTAATGGGACCTGCTAAAACATCCCGTAAAATTTCTGATAAAGAAAAACATCTTGTTGCAATCCACGAATCTGGTCATGCCGTTATTGGTATTAAACTAGCGGATGCTCAAGAAGTTCATAAAATCACTATAATTCCAAGAGGTATGGCTGGTGGTTATACCATGATGCTTCCTAAAGAAGAAAAAATGGGTATCATGACCAAAGAAGAATTAGAAAGTCAAATCATTGGGTTAATGGGTGGTCGTGCCGCTGAAAAGATATTCTTAAATGTTACCACTACTGGCGCTTCTGATGACTTTAAAAAAGCTACTCAAATTGCTAGAAGTATGGTTACTAAATACGGTATGTCTGATTTAGGACCAATGCAATTAGAAGAAGAACAAGAAGGCGTCTTCCTAGGCCGTGATTACAATAAAACTAAAAACTTCTCTGATCAAGTTGCTTTAGAAATTGATAAGGCTGTTCGTAAAATCGTTGATGATTGCTATGATAAAGCCGTAGAAATTTTAAAGAAAAACGAAAAACTAGTTAATTTACTAGCCGATGCTTTAATGGAAAATGAAACTTTAACTAAAGAACAAATTGAATGCTTAGTTGAAACTGGCAAAATGTGTCCTGTTGATCCTAAACCAACTAGTGAACCAACTATGGTTAAACTAAAAGAAATTGCAAAATCTAAAGGAATCAAAGGCTATGCTAAAATGACTAGAGAAGAATTGCAAAGTGCTATTGAAGAATCTGATAAATAATAAGGAAACGATATGATGATTATCTCATACCGTTTTTTTAATTTAAAATTAAAGTGATTAATTTACATATATAATCATAAATGTTATACTTTTAGTAGAAAAAAAGAAAGATAGGCGAAAAAAATGATAAAACAAATAAATAATAATAAAATATTAATAATAAGCCATTTGGCCGACATTGATGGTATGGGTTCCGTAATTCTTGGCAAGTATTATTTTAAAGAATTTGATTATTTACTTGCTGATAATAATTATGATTTTAATTTAGAAACTGATATAAATGCCGATATCTATGAAACTATTTATATTTGTGATTTAGGATTTACTGACCAAAATTTGCAATACTGTTTAAATCATCCTGAACTCGCTTGTAAAATTAAGCATTTTGACCATCATGAATCGGAAGAAGAAAAAAATAAATACTCTTTTGTTAACGAAGTTATAAAACTTGATGACCATTTAACCAGTGCAACCGAACTATTCTATACTTACCTTTTAACTTTACCTAATAGCGAATTTCTAAAAAGTACTTTTTTTCAAAAATTAGTAGAGGCTATTCGCCGTGAAGATACTTGGACTTTTGCTGAAGTAAATAATACTTTGGGACCTGATCTTGCTACTCTTCATGCT
>CAKOSD010000130.1 GCA_934101745.1 uncultured Bacilli bacterium
TCTTTAATCGTTCTTTTTTCTACTATAGTATTAAGTCCTAAATCATTTAATTTTTCTTGTAAATAATATGAGGCTATTTTAACATCAGGTTTAATATTATAAATATTAAAATAACTACTAGCATACCCTTCTGTGTCATGAGTATTATAGATATAAACAACAGGCTTGGTACTATTTGATACTTCTTTAGTATTAGAATCTTCGGTATTATTATTTTCGGCTTTGGAAGTATTAGTTAAAGTTATATTATTAAGTAAACTAGATTTTATATAACTACGATCTATTTGATTATTAAAACCAACTTTTAATAAGTAGTTTAAATAATCCTCACTAGATATCATGGTTCTTACTTTATAATAAAAGTAAAGATAACTTAAGAAAAAGCCTATTAGGATAAAGACTATGTAAATAATTTTTTTTAAGTTATTTAGTCTTTTCTTACTTTTAAATCTTTTTTTCATAATCATCACTATTTAATTGTAATTAATATGTCTTAAATAATATGTCAAATTATGCCTAAAAGTTTAATTTTTTTAAATTAGGGGTTAAAAAAATAAGGTAAGTTAACTAAAAAGTTTATTTACCCTATCTTTTATAGTACTTTTTATTCAGTATCCTTTTTTAATTTTCGAGCCATACTTCCGGTACTTAAAGATTCCTCAATCATTTTAAGATCATCTTCACCATATAATTTACCGAGTAAAGTATTTTTATAATCGCTGACGTTTTTACCATTATTTGCTCCGTCATAATAAGTTTCTACCGCAATTTTTTCCACGTAAGTAATAAAATCGTTAGTATTTGGCTCTTTTGGGCCTTCCAAGCAAGTTTGTAAATATTTAAATATAACTGTTGCTAAAAAGCAATTATAAGAGCCATCATTATCTGGTAAGACATTTAAATTAGCATCATCAGTTGGAATGAAGGTAGCATTAGGTTTAATAGCGTCTTGAATTATTTTATTATTTTTAACAAAGTCTTTAATATAATAATATTGTTCGGGATTAGCAAATCTAAATACGATAGCATCATTGGCTGGAATGGTTCTAAATTTAGTTTGCCCTAAACGTTCACCTTTAAAATTACGAGGAAAATTATTAACAAAATTAATAACTTCTAAAACTACTTCGCTGTATTTTTCCGGGGCAACAGAAAGATAGGCTTTACCAAAATAATGATGGTTAGCCGCATCATGAAAGATAAAATTCATTCCTCTGTCAACCGTAAAATCTTCAAGTTGGCTTTCTAAAGCATTTAAATTATGAACGTCTTTTTTACTACCAGCGATTCTTTGAGTCCAAATCGTAGCATTAAGCAAATTATTTAAATCATAAAATATTTTTAAAAGATTTTTATCATACTTGCCAGCAAACTTACTATCCACGGCCGCATAAAAGGTTTCAAAATCCGTTGAGGCTTGCCAAATTGACTCAGCAGCAGTTACCAGTAAATCTGGACCCCAAGAAGAACGTCTACCGGTGGCTTCAAAGGCCGCTAAATCTTTTTCCATTTTTGACCATTTGCCATTTAAGATAGTATCGTAGCACTCAATTATATTAAGGTACAAATCAAACGAATTATTATCTTTAGTGCTAATAACACTACTATCCGCAATCATCTTCTCTTTTTCTTCAGTGTTTAAAGTTGGACTTGCCATTATCTTTTCATACTTTCGCATGGCTTGATACCATTTATTTAATAAACCATCAATATTTTGCATATATCCCCCTTAAAATGCTAAATCTTGCATTTATTGACTGCTACTTTAACACATAATTTATTATTTGTCAACTTTATTCTGAGCAATTTGCCTAAACAACCACTCTTGTCTTAAGAAATAGAAAAAAAATTTTAAATGCCTTGAAAAGTCCGGAAATATTTGATAAAATCATATAGACATTTAAGGAAGGAGCAAGAGTATGGCTAATATTAAGAGTTCTAAGAAAGCGATTAAACAAATTGCTAAAACTACTGCTAATAACCACGAATTAAAAGCAAGAGTTAAGAATACTATTAAGGCTTGTGAAAAAGCAATCGCATCAAAGAATAAAGAAGAAGCGACTTCTTTAGTTAAAGAAGTACAAACTGTAATTGATAGAGCAGCTAGCAAAGGTCTTGTAAAAAAGAATACTGCCGCTAGACAAAAATCAAGATTAAATAATAAAGTTAAAGAAATGAACTAGTAAGGGTTCATTTTTTTTGATATAATTTACTAGGTGATTAAATTGAAAAAACTTATATGGCCTCTTATATTAGGAGCCCTACTAACATTAGAAATAAAAAATATTGATACAATAACCGAATATGTAGTTAGTAAACTTGATAATACCAAAGAAGTAGTTATTTTAGATAATAATAAATATCATAAAGATGCTTCTTATAAATTTGTCCAAGAAACAACAGATTTTGTTCCTTATAGTTATCATGACTTACTTAATATAATATATACAGTAATTAATAATGGCTGGAATTCTTTTACTTTTTATTGTCCTCGGGAATATAGTGAATGTTTAAGTGATATTAAAGATATTTCGGCTAATGATACTTTGCTTACCCAAATTAATAATTATGCTAATCCTTTTAATTCCTTTTCTTCTATTCAAACCTTATATGATGATACGGGAGAGATTACTTTAAAAGTTACAAAAACATATACCGATGAGGAAATAACTCTTTTAAATGATAAAGTTACAACCATGTTAAATACGGTTATCACCGATAATATGACTCTTAAAGATAAGTTACTTGCCGTACATGATTATATTATTAATAATACTAAGTATGATACTGAAAAGAATAATAATGGCTCTAGTAAGTATCATAGTAATACCGCAATCGGGGTTTTTATGGAAGGACACGCTACTTGTAATGGCTATGCCGATGCTTATGCCCTAGCCTTAGATACATTAGGAGTTAAAAATTATAAAGTATCTAGTAACACCCATATTTGGAATGCTGTTTACTTTAATGATACCTGGTTACATATTGACCTTACTTGGGATGATCCAGTAAGTACTGATGGTAAAGATTATTTATATCA
>CAKOSD010000131.1 GCA_934101745.1 uncultured Bacilli bacterium
CCAATATGTAATTTACCTGTTACATTAGGAGGTGGTATTACTATACAATAAGGTAATTTATCCGTATTACCACTCTTAAAATAACCTTTATCTACCCAACTATCATATTTTTTATCTTCAACACTCAAATGGTCATATTTTGTTTCTAACATATCTAATACCTCTTTCTAAAATATAAAAAAGCCATAAACATAAGGACGAAATCTCGCGGTACCACCTTATTTTATGACTAATCATACACTCTCCTTCTTAACGCGAAGAAACGGTTTATACTCCAAAGCAACCTTCTTACCCCTTAATAACTTGTTTGCACCCACCACAAGCTCTCTAAAATATTAAAAGAATAATACTCCTCTTTTTCAACATATCTATTTCGTATTATAAATAATTTTTTTACTTTTGTCCACCTAAAATTCGGGCTAATTTTTTTATAATACCATCTTGTTCTTTTTTTATCTCTTCATGATACTCGCAAGTCTCACATTTTACTGGTTTACTAACATATCTTTTAATTAAGCCGTATCTTTCTAAGATATTAACAATTTTCTTATTTAAATTATCATCTGAATTATTTAGAAAACCATCATCATGATCTAACTTATTTAAATAATCTAAGACTTCTCTACCGGAAATACCAGGATGAGCATTTACAAATAAACAGGCATTAGCCACTCTTCCTAAAGAATCAACAGTTGTAAAACCAGATTCTAATAAAATCTTACTAATTGGTACTTGATTTACACTCGCTCCATTATAATAGGCTACTATATCTTCTTTTTTTAATTTTAACCCATCCATAACTGCTTTTAACTTTGGCGATTCTATGCGGTCAATTATTCTACTTTTTAAAAATTCATAATTATTTTCCAATTCAACCCCAACTTCTTTGGGAAAACTTTGTAATATGCAACTAGCATTTACCACATTATCTCTATTATACATCAAATCAGCATCAAAATATTGCCCATAGAATAAATAATAATTTCTTAATAATTCTTTTTCTTCACTATTTAAAGTTGGTAGGTCTTCTCTAAATTTTCCTTGTTCTTCTAGAATATAGGGATAATCATCAATTACGCCATATCCTCTTAATAATTGGACAATATAATGTGCCAAATGAATATTTCTTTTACCTTTAATTGTATTTCTAAGTTCTTCTTCCTCGGTCTTAGGTTTCATTTCTTCTTCCAAGAAGTCCTCTAACTCTTTTTTAGTCTTACGAGTTCCTCTACTAAATAAACAAGCCTTAGCAAATAAAGCATAATCTTTAGCCGAAATAATACCTTGATCACTAGATAAATCAATATCAGGATTAGTACAAGCCACTGTTATAGGCATAAAATGAACATTAGAAATACTTTTATTAAATTCTTTTACTTCACTACAAGCCTGACTTAATTTCTTAAGTTCTGTATCTAAAGTACTGGAAAATACGCCTTCAGCCTTAAAAATAAAATCATTTACTGCCTCTACTTTTGTCCCAACACTACTAGGTACGATTTGTAAAATACAGTACATATTTTGAAATCCTTGAATACTAGATAAATCTAGAACATCAAAGGCACTCCCATAAAACGCTTTATATAAAATAAGTAATTCTTTTTCTCTTTTTGTTAATTCCATCTAAATCACCTCTCGTATAAATTATATTAGCACACATTTTTTAATATCACGCAATTTTTTTAAACTTTTTCCCACTTTTTTCAAAATTTACATTAATTTTACCACTTCTTATTAATCTAAGAGCCATATTATGATTTTTAGCAAGATGATAATTACTTACTAAACTATCAATCATAAAGTAATCAAAGTCTTCCTTAGTATAACCATACCCTTCCCCAATTTCCTGAACTAAATAAAAATTCTTTCTAATATCTTCTAAAGAAACTTGTTTTAAAGTATCTGTATTTTCGACTAAGTAAGTCCACACTTCTTGATATCCTATATCAATACTACCTAAATAAGCCCCTATTAAATCATTAGTCTCTTTTAAAGAAGCCATCATAATAGTATTTTGCATTTGTTTTTCTAAACTAACTCTGGCATTAAGACTATAATTATTTCTTTTAAGTAATTCATCAAAAGTTCTAGGAGCACATAAATGCTTAACAACTCCCCCTTTAATATAATATTCTAATTCCTTGGTCTCAGTATACATTAAAGTAGTACCCTTTTTATATTCTTTTTCGGTTTCGATAACAATTTCTTTTGTTAATTCATTTCGATATTTAGTATTATAATTATCTATAAAATTATCCCAACTATCCATATTGCTAAGACCAACTCTATTAATAAGAATCGTCATTCCATCTTTAATTGTTTCTTTAGTAACTATCCCTTCCACCATAAGTTTACTAAAATAACTAGCATTACCTAAAATTCCTAAATACGATACATTTATTAATGACGAGCCTTCTTCTGGAATATAATAACCATCTAATAACTTGCAAATCATTTCTTGTAGTTCATAAGATTCGGCAAATTTTTCTTTATCACTTAAATTTAATGTCTCTTCAAATCTTCTATCATGTAATGAATCTTGCATCACTTTTACTACAATAGCATTGCTTAAGGGATTCTTAAGTTCCATAAAACCTAAAAACATAACCAGATTAGGACACACTACTTTTTTAGTATTAATATGACCTACTTTTGTTTTTAAATCATTTAATTCCTTAATAAAACCATTAAGCACAATAAGAACAGGGTTCATTTGCTTATCTTTAAAATTGCCATTACGCATAGCCCCAAGTAAATTACTACTCAAGCCTTTATTCCTGTAACTTTTTGTAGAAACATCTTTTTTGATAAGTTCATAAGCCGTAATTGCCATATCAATACTATTTTTAAAATCTTCTATTGCTTCTTTTGGTATTATATACTTTGTTTTCATTTTATAACCTTCTTTCTAAAGATTTATCCATTTTGGGACCATCCATTCTTGCATAGACAATATCTAGTTCCATCAGCATAAACTCATTTATATCATCATTGGTATATCCATAACCCTCATCAATTC
>CAKOSD010000132.1 GCA_934101745.1 uncultured Bacilli bacterium
CATAGGGGGGACTATAAAACTTCTTTAAAGGTAGATACTGAGTATGAACTTGCGCGTAATAAAGTGCAAAAGTTTATCAATGCTAAAAGTAGAAAAGAAGTTGTATTTACAAGTGGGGCAACTGAATCTTTAAATTATATTGCAACCGGTTTCTTTTCTAATATTTTAGAACCAGGAGACGAGATTTTGATTACGAAATCCGAGCACGCCTCTAATGTTTTACCTTGGTTTAGACTAGCCTGTGAACTGAACTTAGAAGTAAATTATATTCCTTTAGATAATAATTATTATGTTACTATTGAAAATGTTTTAAAAAGCATTACTCCCAAAACAAAAGTAATTGCCTTGGCCCAAGTAACTAATGTTATCGGAGATTTACGACCAATAAAAGAAATAGCTCGTCTTGCCCATGACCGAGGAATCTTTTTAGTTGTTGATGGTGCTCAAAGCGTTCCTCATATGAAAATAGATGTTCAAGACTTAGACTGCGACTTTCTAGCCTTTTCGGCTCATAAATTATGTGGACCAACCGGAGTAGGGGTTCTTTATGGCAAAGAAGAACTTTTAGAAGAAATGGAACCGGTTAACTTAGGCGGGGGCATGAATAAATCTTTTGATGATGTAAATGATGTCTATTTAAAGAGTCTACCTACGAGACTAGAGGCCGGAACTCCTAATATAGCCGGCGTTATTGGCTTGGGGGCTGCTATCGATTATTTAAGTAAAATTGGAATGGATAACATTTTAGAACATGAAAAGAATTTAAGAAAATATTTAGTAAATAAATTAGTTGATATTAAACATATTGATATAATTAATTTAGAATCTGATACGGGAATAGTAGCCTTTAATGTTGATGGTATATTTTCACAAGATGTGGCGGTTTATTTGGATAAATATAATATTTGTGTTCGGGCAGGTAATCATTGTGCTAAGATTTTAAAAGATGCGGTTGGAGTTAAAAATACTTGCCGAGTAAGTTTGTATTTTTATAATACCAAAGAAGAAATTGATCGTTTAGTTGAATTATTAAGTGATAAAAATAGAATATTAAAAGAGATGATATAATAATGGATAATGAATTAAGAAGAGAAATCATTATGGATAACTATATGTATCCATATAATAAGGAAGTTCCGGAAAATAAAGAGGAATTTATAAAAGTAAATTCTAATAATGAATCGTGTATTGATAATATTGATATTTATTTGAAAATAGAAGATGATACTATCCAAAAGATATATTTTGATGGCGAAGCGTGTGCTATATCAACATCTGCTACTTCTGTAATGATAAAATTATTAGAAAATAAAAAAATTAGTGCTGTTTTGAAATTATGTGATGAATATGAGGATATGATTGAAAATGGTTCTACTAATGAAGAATTAAGTGAGGCTTTAGCCTATAATGAAATATATAAGCAACAAAATCGTAAACATTGTGCCTTACTTCCGTGGCTAGGCTTAAAAAAGGCTCTCGAAAAGTATGAAAATTCTACTAAAAAATAGGATTTTTTTTTCTTATAATTAATTGGCAAGAAACCTAATTCATATTATAATTAACTTGAGGTATATATATGAAGATAGAAAATATAAGTCTTACTATAAACGGTGTTAATTTTCTTGACCAAATTAGTTGTGATTTTGATTTTAATAAAATTTATGCTTTAGTAGGTGATACTAGTGTTAATGTCTTTCTAAGAATATTATGTGGCCTAGTATCTCCAACTACTGGTAAAGTAACAACCGAAAATAATGCGACATGGGGCTTTTTCCTTAACGATATGCATTTTATAACTGATTTTAATGCCCAAGAGACGATAGAGGATATAAGTTCTAAGCAACTAACTAAAAAAGAAATTAACGAACAATTAAATAAATTAGACTTATTTAAAGATAGTAAATTAAAAATAAGTAAATATCAAGAAAATATGTTAAAAAAACTAGGTATTCTTTGTACTACTTTAAATAATAATAAAATCATTTTAATCGAAGATGTTTTTAAAGGTTTGCTTCCTAGCGATATAGATATGGTTAGAGAATTTTTTATTAATTTAAAAAGTAATGGTTATTTAATTATTTTAACTGGTCGTAAAAAGGAAGAATTTACCTATTTTGCCGATAAAATATACGAAATAGAAAAGGGTATCAAAAATGAAATATTATAAAAAGAATAAACGCCTATTTAATATTTGTAGCTTAATAATCATTTTTTACATTTTAAATACCTATGATATCTTAACCGTTATAACTCATCATAGTGGTACTTATTTTTGGTTGGCTAGTAAAGATATCGTTGGCAGTTTAACGGATATAATTAAGTCTTTAAACAACTTTACTTACTTAGGAAAAGGTCTTATCGCCGGATGTATTGTTTATCTTAGTAATGCTTACCGGTTAATATCTGAAGAAAAAAATTATTATTTATTTTTACCAAAGAAAAATAACTTTAAAAATAACTATCTAAGAATGTGGCTCTATACTTTTAAAGTAGTAGGACTTATTATGCTTATCTTTATTATTCCTTTTATTTTCCTGGCTAAATTAGACTTTTCATTTTTAAAGACGTTAATTATAATTTTTATTAATCTATTTTTATACATAATATTTTTAAATGAGTTTAGCCTTATTTTAACAAGAAAAATTAAATGGCTAAAAAACATTCGCTATTTAACTGAAACCATTAGTGCTCTAACTATTATTTTAGAAATATTTTTAGGTTTTAGAGATATATCCTTATTTTTTAATGCTAGTATGGGAAATAGTATAGCCTTAATAATTATTGACTTGTTATTATATATCCATTTAAAAAATAATTGTTACTTTACCAAGAAATACAATTGCCTTTATATAGATTATGGGATAAAATAGAAGGCCGTTGGTGATATTATGCAAAAGACAGATAAAATCTTAGAACTTACTGTACCGTTACGGTTATATTACAACACTTTAAGCGATGAGGAATTTAAAATCGTATTGGCCGGTTTATCT
>CAKOSD010000133.1 GCA_934101745.1 uncultured Bacilli bacterium
GAATTAACAACTAACGAAGTAGCATCTCTTCTTAACATTAAACTAAAGGATATTAAAAATGCTAAAGAAATTACTAATATTATGTATATTAATAATTATAAACAAGCAAAAATCTATTATAAAGAATTAGAAGATAATTGTAGTAATGAAGAATGTAAAAACGAAACTACTATTGATTTAAAATAAATTTTCAATAAAAAAAGTCCACTAATCCCTTAGTGAATTTTTTTAATTAACTTCTAAATTAAAATTACTTTTTTTCTTATTCTTTCGTTCTTCTTTATTAATATAAACCGTTTCATAAGAATCACATACGGTAATAAAGGCTTTGTTATCAATAAGTAATATTACTTCTTTAATTTCTAAATAAAACTTACTTTTAATAGATACTACTAATATATCATTACTTCGATTACTATATCCGCCCCTACCTTTTAAGATTGTAATTCCATAATTATAAGTTTCACTTAAAAACTTTCTTATTTCTTTATTTTTTCGAGAATTTATATAAAGTATTTTATCTTCTTTAATCCCTAACATAAATTGATTAGAATATATACTTTGAAAAATTAATATTACAAAGGCATATATTAAATGTTCTACGCCAAATACTAACCCCGTTAAAGCAACAACTACGCCATCTACCATAATAATTGCTTTATCCATTGAAATTTTTAAGTATTTACCTAAAATAGATTCAATTATATCAGTGCCCCCAGTTGTATACCCTGTTTTAAAAACCATCCCTAAACCAACGCCATTAATAATTCCGCCAATAATAGCCTTTATTAATAAATCGACACTACTTAAATCAATTAAACCAGTTATATAACTAGTTAACTTTAGCATAATAGGATAAATAAGCGCTCCTAAAATAGTTTTATAAGTATCATCTTTACCTAAAAATATAAAAGATAAGATAATTAAGAAAATATTAACTACTCCAACAAATAAAGAAGTATCTATCTTAATAAAATTATTAATTACTATAGAAAGACCACCAATTCCGGTAGAGGCTAGGTTATCTGGTACACAAAATAAGTTAAAAGAAAATGCTACTATAGTTATTCCTAATATAAATTTTATCCGTTTTTTCATATAACCATTCCTTTATTATTTATTACTTAGATTGTATCAAATATAGAGTATTTTTTAAAGGATTATATGATTTAGTTAAACTTCCCACCCTCCCACCCTAAATGTATTATTTAGATATAATTTATTATATAATAGATATACAAGGATTTTTATTATATGGAAAGTTTAGAATATTTAATGTATGTTGATGAAGAAGAAGAAAAAGACAGGATTCGTAATTCTGTAATGAAAGAGGCTTATCGAAATGGTGAATTAAAAGCCCAAAAAGAAATTATAAAAAATGCAACCAAGATGGGTCTTACTTTAGAACAAATTTCTAACATAGTTAGTCTACCTATCGATGAAGTCTTAATTATTCAAAATGAAATAAAGAATAATCAAGATTAAGCAAAGATTCTATTACGCAAAATCGAAAAAATTTGAATTTTGCGTAATAGAATTATTTTTTTTGCTATTTTTCTAAATTTTTGAAGGAAATTCGACTTTACTCGGTAATAAATATATATAGAGGGACTAATTATAAGGTATTGGTAGTTACTCTTAGAAAGGAGAAAAAAATGAATTATGTTTTAAAAAAAAGAAATAATCCTGATTTACAAATTAGATTCACAGAAGATAAAGCCTTTAAAGATTTAAATAAAGGTGTTAGAAATTTTCTTAATCTTTTAGTTGCTAATGCTTTCAATCTAGATATGGCAACTGTTGCTAAGGCGCAATTGATAGATAATGAAACCCAAAATCTATCATTTAATGGTAAAAAAATGGTAACTGATTTGTTATTGAAATTTAGTGATGAATTCTATATTAATGTTGAAATGAATAGATATTTTTCAGAAACTTCCTCTATTAAAAATCAAGATTATATTTATCGTATTATTTTAAGTAAACAAGAACATGGCAAAAGTTATAACTCTGTTATTGTTTATCAATTAAATATAGATGATTGCTATAATCCGTACGATGATGATGTCGTAAACGAGTATCTTATGACCAACCCTCAAACGGGAAAAGTTCTTAAGAATTTTCCCAAAGTTGTGTATCTATCTATTGCCAAGTTAAAAGAAAACAAATATAATAATTGTAACAACGAAGTATTAGCAAGACAATTATTTATGCTTAATTCTGACAGTATTAAATTAACTAAAGAATTAGCAGGAGATAACGAAATTTTATGTGAGGCGGCGAAATTTATGGAAGAATATTCAAACGATTTAGAAAATCTAATGTATGTTGATGAACAAGAAGAAAAAGAAAAGATTTATAATTCTGAAATGAAAGAATTCTATAAAAATGGCGAGATAAAAGGCGAACTCAAAAAAACAAAGGAAACCATAAAAAATGCAACCAAAATGGGATTTACATTAGAACAAATTTCTGGTTTAGTTAATCTTCCTATCAATGAGATATTAGTTATTCAAAACGAAATAAACAATAATCAAGATTAATTTAAAAACTCTATTACGCAATTTTCTATTTTTCCAGATTTTGCGTAATAGAGTTTTATTCATCTATACTTACTAAGATTATTCTAGCGTAACCATTACCTTTTTTAGCACAATAACTAGTCGGTGTTTCCTCACTACAAGTGGTTGATATGGTTTTAGTACTTTCTTCATTAGATTCTTCACAGTCATAACAATACATGACTTTGTTAGTTAAAAGTGAATTTCCAATATAGCCAGAACCACCAGCACCTGGAATTGCATCTATCGAAAAATCATTTTTATTTTCAATATATCCACCATATCCGCCGTAGTAACCGCCGCCTCCACCACCGCCTGGAGTACCATAACTATCAGAACCATCACCGCCTTGACCAAATTTGTAACCAGTTAATTGAGTAGCACTTTGGCTGTATAGAGTCTCACTTCTATATCC
>CAKOSD010000134.1 GCA_934101745.1 uncultured Bacilli bacterium
AGAAGGAGAAATCTCTTTGGGATCTATTTCCTTATTTTTCATAATTCTTTTAATTAAACTTAAGACATCATCACTATCTAATATCGTAAAATTAGATTCCAAGCCACATTCTTTGCTATTTTCTCTTAAAATTCTTACGCCTAAGGAGTGAAATGTCCCCAAAAAAGCATAATTTCCTGGTACTAGCGCCTCTACTCTTTCTTTCATTTCCTTAGCGGCCTTATTAGTAAAAGTAATAGCCAAGATATTATAAGAAGGAATACCTTTAGCAATTAAATAGGCTATTCTAGTTGTTAAAACTCTTGTTTTTCCGGAACCTGCTCCGGCTAAAACCAAACATGGTCCCGCCATGTGCATAACGGCTTTTTTTTGTTCATCATTTAATGTATCTAAATAATCCATATTTATCTTCGCCTCTGTTTCTTATTATATCAGAACCTCTCTTTAAAGCCAAGAAAAAAACGACTATAGATATTCTACAATCGTTATATTCTTTCTTAATTTATCTATTAAATCATTTTGATCATATTTATTAAATATTTCTGTAAACGCACTATTATCCATAAGAAACATTCCATAATATTCATTAAATATTTCTTTATAGTTTTCTACTCCTAAATCTTTTAAATAATCTAGATTAGCTCCTACTAATTTTTCTTCTAATTCTAATTCTTTTTTAATAGCAGGTGTTACATTATCATTTAACCAATCTATTTCTATATCACTAAATCCATAATTTTTTAAATATTGCATAAATCCTCCTACAAGCCTGCTAAAACATCTTTGGCATCATCAATACTCTTATTAGAGTTATAAAATAAACTAGCAACTAAAATATCTTTATCGGTCTCATTAGTCGTATTATTTATCAAAGTTATTAAGTTTCTCTTTGTATTTTGATGAGAGAAAGATAACCCTTCAATTATATAAGTATTTCCCTTACATACACAAATACCCTCTAATTTTTGTTCTAATCTTGTATATTCATCAAACTTACTAGCATCACTTAACTTAATATTAAAAATATCATTTAAATTAGTATCTAAAACATCAATAAGATCACTATTTACGACACTCTTTAACTCATCAGTTAACTTCTTTACCTCTTTATTAATAGGTACTTCTTTTTCTACTAATTCTTCTAAGACATCTTGTCTAAATACATAACTATTATAAGTTAAAATATTATTCTTTTCTTCGGTATAAGGTATATTATATTCCTTACAAAATTCAATTCGTTTTAAAATACTATCAATATCTAAACTCAAAGCCTTAATATCATAAGTTAATAAATCACTTTGATTATTTTCTAAAACTAAATCTATTCTTCTTACTAATTCTTGTGATTCTAAAGTTAAAAGATTAAAAGCAATATGACCAGTAGGCATCTTAATATCTATTTTATAATCTTCTAAAGTCTTTAAGTTTTTTTCTAAGGTATCATTACTTACTAAACTTAAAACGGCACTATTTTTTTGAAGTTCAATGGCACTAGGTTTATAACCAAACTTATGAAGACTTACCACATTATTTAAATAATTTAGAACCCCATTTTTATAAGCAATTAGAGGAATACTACTAAGTTCAATATCTTTATCTTGAGCCTCTTTTTTAACTTCATCTTCCTTAATATCTTTAGTATCAAAAGCCTTAATTAAACTAATGTCATTAGCGCTCTTTCCTAATTTTTCTAAAACTTTACTATCAAAGTTAACTGCCTCGTTTTCAGTAGATTTCTCTTCTTTTTCTTCCTCTTTTTCTTGATTTTCGGTATCTGAAGTACCAAAAATATCACTCATTTTATTTTGTAATTCATCAAACGAAATAATATCCTCAGAACTTTCTAAATCTTTAGAAGCAGTATCCTGAATTCTTTTATCTTCACTATCTTCGGTAAATAAGTTTTTTAACTCTTCAAAAGATATCGGCGTTTCATCTTCTAACTTTTTTTGATAGTCTAAATTACTATCTTCGGTAGATTCTTTATCAGTAGACTCTTTATCAGAAACTTCTTCTAACTCTTTAGATTCTTCTTCCGACTTGCTAGACTCTTTTTTATCTTCTTCTTCTTTATCAAATGCAAAGATACTATTATCCCAACCCTTTAAAAAGTCATCATCATCATCTTTTGCTTCCTCGTTAGAATCAGTATCACTTACATCAACCTCTTTTAAAGCCTCCACAATATTATCTAAATCAACATAAGTTTCATTAGCATCCAAAGCGTTATCAAACTTAAATCCTTTAAAATATGGCATCAATTCATCCTCAGGGAACATAATTAACTTTGCAGCGGCATAAGCCTCATCTTTACCAAATTCTAACCTGTTAAGTAATTCAGTTACTTCATTACGAGTGCGAATACAACTACCACTACTAGCCTCTTTAATTAAATCACTTAACTCTTTTTGGTTTTCTAAAGCGCTTTTTAAAGTTTCTTCTAAGGTAGTAACATTATCACTGGCTACTTCTAATTTTTCTTCATCAGCCTTAATAGAAGCTTCTAAATCACTAATATCATTATTCCTAATTTCGATTTGTAATGGTAATTGATTTATTAACTTATTAAAGTCTTTAGAAACATTTAAATCTAATTTTAAAACATTAGTAATTAGTTTTAAATCTTTATCTTTTAAACCTTCAAACACTTCCATAAGAATATCTTTTTCGGCATTCAAATCATTAATTTCGGTACTGATATTAGAAATCTTTTGTTTTTTATCGCTAATACTTTTTTCTTTTTTGGCTACTGTATTAGTGTTGTCATCTATTTTTTTATGTAAATCAACTAAGATTGTTGACTCAGGTTTCAATAGATTTTCAATTTTCTTTAATATACTTTGACTATTTTTCATCACACTAACTCTCCTATTTTCTTTTTTATTATATCAAAACTACTACTTAAAGTAAATTATTTTTCTTCCAACTTAACCCACTATTTATTTTTTTAACGCTATGCC
>CAKOSD010000135.1 GCA_934101745.1 uncultured Bacilli bacterium
TTTTTCACCTTTAACAATTTTATTATATCTTAAATCTACTAAAGTTCTAAGGCCTTTATCAACTTCAAAAATTATATTAGCCCCATGACCCCCATTCGCCCCATCCGGTCCTAAATTAGGCATACACTTTTCATGGTGAAAGGAAGTACAACCATCTCCCCCTTTTCCGGCAATCAACTTAATTGTTATTTCATCTACAAACATTTTAATGCACCTTCATTTCCTCTCTATTTTATCAAATTACTTATAGTATGTCTAATTAATTTCTTGATATTTACAAGTTAATTAACATCTTTTAACGCCAACCAGAAATTAAAAAAACTATGCCTTTACATAAATCTGTTCATTTGACGCATAGTTTCTTTTATTTGTTTTTGAGAAGGCTTTCTTCCCATACTACTAAACATAACCTCAATCATTTTTTCATTTATTGGTGGATTTTTCTTCATTTCTTTTTGAACCATTTTTCTTGTTACTAAAAAGCCTATAACAAAGCCAATTATTAGGCCAAAAAGAATCAATAATATATCGTGTAACATAATTATTCACTCCTCAATAAGGATTGTACTAAAAAAAGTATTTTTAAGCAATACTTTCTATCCAAAAATAATCCTGATTTTGAAAATCACAAGCAAAAAGATTACTATTAACTTTTAATTTACTAAAAAACTCTGGTTTAGCGGCCGTTGTTTCCATTATAAGATAAGCATTACCTATTCTTAACTTAGTTTCTTCATCATTATAATAATTATTATAAATATGGGTATTCATAAACTTAGTATAATGATCATTATTCCTATAACTAGTAAATAAATAGTTATTTAATTCTATTTTATTAATTGGACTTACCATCTTTTCATACATATTTATTCCATATTCTTGCTCTGTTTCATTTAACATATAAATATTTTGAAATGATTTAAACAAATTATATGGACACACTCTAGTTAAGGTTTTAAACTCTTTATTAATATTAAATATATAAAACTTTCTCAAAAATCATCACCTGTAAAAAGTATATATTATTATATTTAAAAATCCTGTCGAATTATAAGAGGACATTTAAATTTTTCATAAAATATAAAACTCTATGAAAGCGTATTTTAAGGCTTTATTTTTAACTTATATAACAAATATACCATAAATTTATATAAGTTTAAAGCGTTTTTTTATTATGATTGTAGTCAAAATTATGGTCAAAAAAACTCTTTACAATCTAAGTATTTATAAGGGTTTAAAAGATATTTTGTAGTCAAGTTTTTCTTTTTAATTATTGTCAAAATTTATGGTCAAAATTTTTAAATCTTCGGTGTTTACTTGCTTTGTAAGCCCTTTTTCATAGAGTTTTATACTCTACGAAGCCGAAAATACGGCAAATGAGGAGTTTTTTAGATGAAAAAGAAATATTTTTTTACTATATCTATAATTATTTTAGGTATGCTTACTTTATTAAAAATTAATGTTAAACATAATAATACTCTAGCAGTTTATATTGATAATGAGTTAAAGGATAATATTCCTAGTAAGGCTGATAATCTTTATATTAATAATATTGATTGCGATAATGATGCAACTGCTACTTGGGATAATGATAATTGGGGATTATTTATTAGTAACCTTTCTAAAAAGGCTAAATGTAATTTATATTTTATCCATGATAACGAAAAACCTTATTGGCAAATTGAAAGCGTTGAAAAAGTAAATGTTTTATCAACTGATATCTTGGAATTTAAAATTGCTGGCACCGATTCTTTAGGCAATGTCTCTTCTAATCTTGATATTAGTAATTTATCTTTCTATGTTAATGACGAATTAGAAAGTCCAATTAAAGTTGAACTAACTAAGTTAGAAGAATTAAATAAAAAGATAACCTACTCTATAAAGGTTCACATGGTTGGAGGAGCCGGCAATCTAAAAGTTAAAATCAGTAGTGGTACTTTAACTGATACTAGTAATAATCAAAATGCTGAAATAACTTTAGATACCGGTATCGTGGTAAGTAAAAATCCAGCTAAGATACTTGATTTTTATGATAGTAATTTTCCAAATATTTCTTATTATCAAAATCTTCTAAATAATTATTATAGTAACGTAACTCATAAAAACGACTTATCATTAGATGAAATGATAGCAGAAAATTTTGATTTAATATATTTTAACAATGATTGTTGGACAGTACCAACCTTAGCAAATTATATTTTTAGTTTGGGCATTAATGTATTTAGCGTTGGAAATGATAGTACGTCGAATTTAGATATAATAAAAGAAAATACAAGATCTAGCAGTGTTGGAAATCATTTCAAAGTTCTTAATAATAGTCTAACGTATTACGTTCCAAACTTAATTAATGGTGGTAATGATGCTCTTGATTTAATTAAATACGCTGATGATGCAATAATTCTTTATAAAAATGAAACGAATAACATAGAATATGACAGCATGGGATATATTAGTAAAAATGGAAAAGTATGGCTCCACTCCCAGTATATTTCAATACCATATATTGTTCCAATGATACAATTTACGCTTGGACAACTATAATTATTTATGATTTAAAAAAGCAAAATTTCATAGAACATATTACTCTATGAAAGCCCAAAATCGACACTATTTTTAACTTATACATTAAATATATCACAGTTTTTTGGCTTTTAAAAGAGTATTTTTTTCTACGATTGTAGTCATTTTTATGGTCAAACAGATTTGACTTAAAGCCAGTAAATATAGGGCTTTGCCAAATAATTTATAGTCAAACATTTATGCTCTATTGTGGTCAAAATTCATGGTCAATTTTTTTCAATTCTCAGTAAACACTGGCTTTGCAAGCCATTTTTCATAGAGTAATATGCTCTATGAAACC
>CAKOSD010000136.1 GCA_934101745.1 uncultured Bacilli bacterium
ATAATCAATTTACAGAAAGAGGTGTAATTTTGAAAAAATTTATTCGTGATAATAAAGCAATATGTTTTATGCTTTTAATTATAATTGCTTGTTTAGGTATTAGTGCGGCTCTTTTACTTAAGTATTTCTATTATGGTAATGGGGGATCAAAGTATGGTGATAGACTAGATGGTATCGAATTAATTACTATTAGTGATGATAAGAAAAATAGTGTAGTAGAAGATATCAAAAAAAGAAAGAATGTTAAAGATGCCAAAGTTGAGGTAAGTGGAAAAATTATTTATATTCGGATTGCCTTTAATGCCGGGGCTGATTTAGATACTTCAAAAGCGATTGCCGTTAAAACTTTAGAACAATTTAGTGATGAAGAAAAAGCCTTCTATGATGTTCATTTTACTTTAGTAAGTGAAAAAAATGAGGCTAGCGATGGTTTTACCATTATGGGTTCAAAGAATGTTAATGGTACTAACTTAATTTGGGGTAATAATAATCCCGTAAGCGATGATGGTGAGTAAGATGGCAAAAAAAGTTAGACTGATTTTTATATCATTTGTGGGTATTATTTTGGTGGCGGTAGCCTCTTTAATAGTGGTAAATATCCTAAATGATGAAAATAAATTAACAGTTGAAGAAAATAAATGGATTAATAATAATTTATCAACTGTTTTGAATGTAAATGTTATTAATGACTTAGATATCTTTGGAAAAAGTGGAGCTGGCGTCTTTTATGACTTTTTAAATGATTTAGGAAAAGAATACAATTTAAAAATTAATCCCGTAACTTATACTAGTAAAGAGGAAAATATAACTAGTGGTTTTATTGCTACTAATACGAAAAATGATAAATTTGTAGAATTTTATGCTGATAATTACGTTTTATTAAAAAAAGATTATGTTTATTTTAATAGTATTGAGGCTATAAAAAATATTAAAATAGGAGTTTTAAAAAGCGATACCGACTATATAAAAGGGTACTTTAATGAAGATAAAAATATCGAGTTTAAAAGTTTTGATACTTATGAGGCCTTAAAAGAAGATTTTAATAAAGACCTAGAATATATAATGGTACCTAAGTATGAATTAACTAGTGATATTTTAGAAAAAAATTATAGCGTTGTTTATGAATTTAGTGATATAAAGAAATATTATGGTTATTATATGTTAGATGATAACTTTAGTAGTGTTATTAAAAAATATTATAATAAATGGCATAATAAAAAATATAAAAATTCTTTTAATACTAATTTAAAAAATACTTTAGTGAAAAGTATTAAGTTAAGTGAAGTAGAACAAAAAGAATTAACATCTCGTATTTATAATTATGGTTTTGTTAATAATAACCCTTATGAAATTATTTTAGGGGGAAATTATGGAGGAATTGTATCTGTATATTTAAAGAATTTTAGTGAAATGGCGGGAGTTGATTTTAAATATATTAAGTATCGTACTTATAAACAATTAACTAATGCTATTAACAATAATTCGGTCGATTTATATTTTAATTATTATAATTTAACTAATAACTATCAAACTATAACAACTAATATGGATATAAAATATTATGTTATAGCCAGTAGAAAGAATAATATAGTAGTTAATTCTTTAAATTCTTTACAAAATCAAACCGTATATGTAATGCAAGATAGTCTTATTTATGAGAATTTAAAAAATATAAATGGTATTGATTTAAAGACTTATAAAAAGGTAAGCGATTTAAAAAAGATTGCTAAAAATGGCGCGATTGCTGTAGTTGATTATGATACTTATTTGGATGTTGCTAGCACAACTTTAAAAGATTATAGTCCAAGATATACTAATAGTCTAAATATTCCTTATACCTTTAAAGTTAGAGAAGATAATGCTTTTACGAAGTTATTTAAAGCCTATATTAGTTTGAGTGATGCTAGTATGGTAAGGGTTGAAGGTTTAAATAGTTATAAAAAGACTTTAGATAGTGGGACAATTTTAGGAACAATAGCCAAATATATACTATATTTCTTAATAATATTTGTTATTTTAATTTATGTTTTATATAAAAGGGCTAGAAAAATTAAGATATCCAAAAAGATTAAAAAAGAAGAAAAAATAAGATACATTGATCAATTAACTTCTCTAAAAAATCGTAATTATCTAATGGAAAATGCTTCATCTTGGAATAAAAATACTATTTATCCGCAAGCCATGGTGGTTGTTGATTTAAATAGAATTCAAGAAATTAATGATACTTTAGGATATGAAAAAGGTGATGCCCAAATTAAAGCGGCGGCTAATATTCTAATTAGAACTCAGTTAGATAATAGTGATATTGTAAGAACTGATGGAACGGAATTTTTGATTTATTTAGTTGGTTATGATGAAAGACAAGTTGTAAGTTATATTAAAAAGTTAACTAAGGAATTAAAAAATATGCCTTATGATTTTGGAGCATCTATTGGTCATAGTATGATTGATAGTGATAAAAAGTTAGTAGAAGATGCTTTAAATGAGGCAGTTGAGGATATGAAAATAAAAAAGCAAGAAAATAGTCTTAAGGAGTAGTAATGAAAGTAAAAGAGTTTATTAAAAACTTTTGGGAAGTACTTAATCGAAGAGAAATGCTAATACTACCAGGACATCTTGCTTTTTCTTTTATTCTTTCGATTGTACCTATTTTAACCTTGATTGGTTATGGGGCGGCGGTATTAAACTTATCAATTGGGTTTATTGAAGAATTTGTAACAAAGGCTTTTGGAAGTACTATTAG
>CAKOSD010000137.1 GCA_934101745.1 uncultured Bacilli bacterium
TAATAAGAATTCTACTATTGATTATAGTTTAGAATACTTAGAAGAGTTAAATAAATCAATGGTAGATAATTATGCTAATTATACGGAGTTAACTAAGGAAGATATAAATAATATTACAGATAATTTGTTAAAATTAACTCAGTCAGAACTTTTAAAAGATATTTTAACTTTTTAAGAATTAAGAAAGAAATGGTTTTGATTTGCTATTTCTTTTTTTAGTTTTTTCTTTATAATAAGGGAAAAAGATTATATAATTGGAGTATAAGTAGGTGTTTAAGTATGATAGAAGAAATAAAACAATATGATAGTAATTTTAGTGAAAGTGGGTTTATAACTTATATAAATAATATTTTTGTGCAGATAAAAATGGGGATAGTTTTAAAAAATTTAATTAATATTAGACATTTTGTCAGTAGTAATCTTTATGAACAGTTAGAAGGGATTGTTAATAATTTAAATAAAAAGGAACTTACGCAGATGTATGATGAATTAAATGTTTATGATACAAAATTACTTAAGTTTTCTAAAACCGATGAAAAATTAGTTCTAGAAGTTAATTTGATTTCGCGAGCTCTTGATTATCAAATGAATAAAAATGGAAAAATAGTAAGAGGAAATAATAAGAGAAGAATAGAACAAAATAATTATTTAACTTTTACGAAGAAGATTAATACGAAGGAAATAGGAAGGATGATGAAATGTCCTAGTTGTGGGGCAACTTTAGAAGTTAATAAAAGTGGACGTTGTCCTTATTGTCATGGTATTTTTGATTTGGCTGATTATAACTGGATTTTAGATTCGGGGAGATTTTGATGAAGAAAGCGGGTCTTAATTTAAAAAGAATAGGATTAGTAATTTTATTATTAGTTTGTCTATTTATTCCCCTTTACAGTTTAAAGGCGGATTCTGGATTTGATGGGTCCTATGATCCGGGCTCTTCTAGTTCTTCATCTTCATCAAGTTCTAGTTCGTCATCAAGTTCATCATCATCAAGTTCTTCCTGTGGGGAAAAGAAGGAACCACATAAAGGAATTATAATTCCTAGTAATCCGAAACCACCTAAAAATAATGAAAAAAAGGAATTTAAATTAGAAGATTTTCTTTTCGTGGTAGTTATGATTATTGGTTATATAATTATTATTCTTTTTGAACAATATTTAAAAAAAGATTTTAATATCCGAGAAGTGGAAGTAAGAAATAAAACCAACGATGATGATGCAGATGAGATACTTACTTATGATAAGATAAAGATTTTAGAAGTGTTACCGGATTTTGATGAACGAGTTTTTATTTATACTGTTTATCAATTATATAGGGATATTCAAGTGGCTTGGATGAATGCTGATATGGAGGCAATGCGTGGTTTAGTAACAGATGAGTTATACAATATGTATAGTATGCAAGTTCAAACTTTAGTTCTTAAACAAGAAAAAAATATCATGAAAGATTTTAGTTTTTATAGCGCTAATATTACCAAAATGGAGATAACTAATAAGAATGTATCGTTATATGTTAATATAAAATTAGAATGTTTTGATTATATTGTAGATAAAGATAACAAGGTGATAAGAGGTAATGATAAATCTAAAGTTTGGTATAACTATATGATGATTTTTACAAGAAGTATTTTAAAAAAGGAAAATAAATGTCCAAACTGTGGGGCAATTTTAGAAAGTAGTACTACTTCAATTTGTAAGTATTGTCATTCGAAAATTATAAATAATAGTTATGATTGGGTACTGGCTAAGAAAATGGTAATTAGTCAAACGGAAAACGTAAAAGAATAGATTTAGGAGATTATGGATGAAAAAAGTAAAAAGTTTTAAGAGAGCATTAATAAGTGTTTTATTAATTGCTTGTTTATTTTTACCTTTATATCAATTAAAGGCTGATTCGGGGTTTGATGGGTCTTATGACTCGGGGTCATCTGGTTCATCAGGTTCATCATCTTCCTCGTCATCTGATTTTTCCTCATCAGGTTCACTATCGGGGAGAGGGACTCCTATTAGTGATGAAGATGTTCCCTATATATTTTTGGCGCTTTTTATTGGTTCTATTTCCGGTTTTTTTATTGCTAAGAAATTAGGCAATTTAATTGATAAGCTATCTGAAACTGCTGTTTGGGTATGGCCTTCAGAAAAACCAGATCCTCTTGCTAATGTACCTTTATATAATAAAGAAGAGTTAGTTAAAGTTTTGCCAGATTTTGTAGAAACGGAATTTTTAGATAAGGCGTATAAGATTTATAAAGATGTTCAAATAGCATGGATGAATGCCGATATGGATGCGATGAAAAGTTTGGTAACAGATGCTATGTATAATATGTATAGTGCCCAAATTCAGACTTTACTTTTAAAACAAGAAAAGAATATTATGAAAGACTTTCTTTTCCTAAGTTCTTATATTGATGGGATGAGTATTGATGAAGAAAGTGTTAGTTTGTATGTTAATATGAAACTTGAATGCTTTGATTATATAGTAAATAAAAATGGTAAGACTATAAGAGGTAATGATAATAAAAAAGTTCGTTACAATTATTTAATCGTATTTACACGAAGTATTTTAAAGAATGAAAATAAATGTCCAAACTGCGGGGCTAAGTTAAAAAATTCTACCGCAAGTAAGTGTAGTTATTGTCATTTAGATATTATAAATAAAAATCATGATTGGGTAATGGCTAAGAAGATGGTAATCAGTCAAAGTATTAATAGTAAAGAATA
>CAKOSD010000138.1 GCA_934101745.1 uncultured Bacilli bacterium
GATATGATATTGTTTTATTCCTATTCTCTAATTTTGTAATAGATAAGTTAATTTGGCTATTTTAATAGACTTTATGAGACTAATTTGATAAAATAATTTGCAGGAAGTGGTTATATGAAAACTGTAGTAGTAGGAATGAGTGGGGGAGTTGATTCTTCAGTTTCCGCCTATCTTTTAAAAAAACAAGGATATAATGTCATAGGATTATTTATGCGTAACTGGGATGCGGCACTAAACAATGACATAGAAGGTAATCCTACTTTTGGAGAAAATATTTGTCCCCAAGAACAAGACTACAATGATGCTAAAATTGTTTGTGAACAATTAGATATTCCTTTACATCGTGTAGACTTTATTAAAGAATATTGGGATAATGTTTTTAAATATTTTCTTAATGAATTAGAGAAGGGGAGAACTCCTAATCCTGATTTAATGTGTAATAAATATATTAAATTTGATTTATTTATCAAGGAGGCTAAAAAGTTAGGAGCCGATTATATTGCAACTGGTCATTATGCCAAAATGCAAGATGGAAAATTACTAAGGGGAATCGATGTTAATAAAGATCAATCATATTTTTTAGCCCAAGTAAATCAAAACGCTTTAGCAAACGTTTTGTTTCCAGTGGGAGATTTAGAAAAACCTCAAGTTCGAAAGATTGCTTTAGAAATGCATTTGAAAACTGCTCAAAAAAAGGATTCAACCGGTATTTGTTTTATTGGTGAAAGAAATTATCAAAAATTTATTCACAACTATTTAAAACCAAATCCAGGCGATATTGTTGATGTTGAAACTAAAAAAGTTATTGGCCGCCATACTGGTCTTATGAACTATACCATTGGTCAACGTCGTAATGTGGGAATATCTGGTAATTTAGAGCGTCATTATGTCTGCGGCAAAGATGTTGCGAAAAATATTTTATATGTTGCTTTCGGTGATGATAATAATTATCTGATGAGTGATTCTTGCCTTATTGATAGTATTAACTACTTGACTGATGAAAGACCAATTAACTGTAGTGCTAAATTTAGATACCGAGGAGAGGATAACGATGTTTCTCTAGAATATTTAGATAACGGCAAAATTTTAGTTAAGTATCCTAAAATGGCTAAGGCTGTTACTCCTGGTCAAGCCTGCGTCTTATATCAAAATGAAATTTGCCTTGGTTCTGGAATTATTGAAGAAGTACATAAAAATGGTCAAAAACTTTGGTATTTATAGACCTTACTACGACATTTTAGTTGACATGTAAAGTACAAATGTTATAATTAATATGTAAAGTACGAAAGGCAGTTGTTAGCAGTGCAAAAATTAAACGAATTATTACAAGAACTAGGAATTTCCAAAGTAAGATTGGCTAAATATCTTGGCGTATCAAGACAAATGGTTTACAATTATTTAGAACTAGATGATTTAAGTAAGTGGCCCAAAGAAAAAAAATTAATGCTTTTTCGTTTGCTAGATATTAATGATGAAAGTGAAATTAGTAAAGTTAAAGTTACCACTGATTATTTGATGAATGTAGAAAGCAAGCTTACTAAAAATTCTAAAAATAAAGAAGAAGTAAATCATTCAATTGATACTAAAGGCTTGAATAGCGATTCTCAGAAATTATTATTAGATATAACATCTTTAATTAAAGAAAGATTACTTGATGATAATTATCGTCATGAAAATTATTACACATTCACTTACTTATATCATACATTGCAATTAATTGATACTATGCCAGAAATCAAATATCTCTTTGGTTTTATGAGTAAGACTGGGGGCTATACTGATCCGGAAGAATATAAACTTCAAGAAGATAAGCAATTTATTTTAGAAGGTATAATCCACACCGCTCTTAATCTCTATAATAATGGTGGATCATCTAGAAGTAAACTTCAAGAAGCCCATCGTCGTTGGGTTGCTGAAATTGAGGCTAAAAAAGAGGAAAAAATATCTCGTACTCAAGAATTAAGCACGGTAAAAATTCAAGCCTTAAAAGAATTAAACTATACTAAAATGGATAATTCAAACGCCAACGAAGTAATCGAAAAAATATTAGAAATTTTAGCTAAAAAATCTTAATTTTTTTTAAACATTAGTCCCCTACTTTTATTAATGCTAATAGAGAAGGGGATTTTATTTTTTTATTATCCTAAAATTCTATTACCTATACCTATCTATATAGTATCAATTATGTTTAATAAAGACTAAATTTAACTCCTAAATACCGGCAAATTTTATGCATCAAGATGAATATCCTATCATCTATTCAAATCTCGATGCACGAAAATTCACTTGTTTTTTTAATTAATTTAAATATTATTTAATACTAATAATAACATTTTCATATTTATAATTATAATTATATAATGTTAAATATGAAAATGTTAAATATTAATTTAATAAACACTTGAATTATATTTACTATTAATGTTCTTAACCTGTAGCAATGCATTATATCTAGGTTAAGCATTACTATACGTTTAATTTAAAAAATTGTATCAATAAAATTGTAATTAACAATTTAACTTTTAAAATTAAAAGAAAATTTAAACTACACATAATATATATTATGTTAACATTTATAAATTAGAAGAATATTTACAAATTACATATTAAAAATATTCTCCACTACCTTTCCAAAATTATTATAAAAATAAAATAAATAAAGATAATAATAATCCTATAAAAATATAAAGATATCTTTTATAACTTAAAGC
>CAKOSD010000139.1 GCA_934101745.1 uncultured Bacilli bacterium
ACCTATTTCAATGCCAGCAAATTTATTTAAAGCCCCAGAAGTATAAATATTTATTTCTAATACATCAGTCATATTTTCTAAAGTATCTTTTATCTTGCCTTCTACTTCACTAAATGACTTATAATCATTGATCATATATAAACTACTATATAAATAATATTTTGAAGAAGTATTTAAGTTGTTATAAATATAATTTAAGGTATCTTTATCTAACTTATAAGTATATTTATTATACTTAGTAAATTCATCTTTAAATGTTCCTTTATTTCGATAAACATTATTACTATTAATACTACTTAAAATTGCCTCTTTAAAACCTTCAATCGCCCCGCTTAAAGAAACACTATTATAATCAAGCCCTATATCATTAAAATCATCGTTTGAGTTTTCAAATTTAAGAAAAGTACATATAAAATCATCAGAAGTACTACAATCATAATTATTAACATTATAAACATTATCAAATAAATTATCACTGGCTATATAAGTACCATCTTCCTTAAACAAAACACTACCACTCAAGATTTTCTTATTATCTTCACTTAAATTTCCAGAAAGTTGTACTCTGTCATTGGTAACATCAAGAAAACCGCGAATATTTAAAGTATCATCTGCTAAAACATTTTCTACCAAATTGCCCCCTAACTTAATAGAACTTCCAAACTGCATATCGCGTTCATCAGCATCTTTAAATTTTTCAACAAGAGAAAACGTTTTAATAACACTTTGTTTTATAACATATTTAGGATTATTTATTAGGGCATAGAATGTCACACACAAAAGGCCAATTATAACTAACAAGAAACAGCCAATAAACACCCATTTATTTAGTTTAAACTTTCTCTTATTTTTCAAACTTTTATCATTCATATTATTACCTCTACTATTATAATCTTACCATTAATTATATATTTAAAGCAACAATTTAAGCATTCCTTTATACACTTTCCAAATATCAATCTTTTTTAAGAAAATAACATTATATTTTTAACCATTCAATCATTTTTTACAATTACATTTTCTTTACACATATAAAATACATTTATATTATTTTAAATTTTCTTTTTCCTTATGGCGATTTACTAATTCTTTAATTTTCCTAAAATAATGATTTATTCCGGACTTACTTATTGATTTGCCACTTTCCGTTGATACTATCTGGGCTAATTCCTGATAAGAAGTCTCAGGATACTTAAGGCGATATTCAATTACTTCTTGTATTCTATCATCTAAAAGGCCCATTAAATCATGTTTTTTTAGATAAGCTATATCATCTAATTGTTTAAGACCAGTAATAGTTGTTTTTTCTTGATTAGCAATCTCACAATTATTTAAACGATTTACCATATTTTTATGATCACGATAAATTCTTATATCCTCAAAAAAGAACATACAGTTAATCGCCCCAAACATTTTTAACGTATCACTAATCATCTCGGCCTGTTTAACATAAATCATATATTTAGTTTTCCTTTTTAGAATTTTAGAAACAACATTAAATTGCTTTAATAAACTAACAATCAGATTAGCCTCTTCCTTAGTATCCACACTCATTTCCATGTGATATCCACTTGTTTGAGGATTGCTAACACTACCTGTAGCCAAAAACAACCCCCGTAAAAAAGCAATTTTTTCCTCATCCGTTTCTAGTAAATAAGCATCCGGCATTACTTTAGCGCCATTTTCATAAATATTTAACTTTTCTAATACGGAGTTAATATCACTATTATATGTCAAAATGTATATTTGCTTAACTCGAAAACGATTTTGAATTCGCACCGTCATCTTAGGGCGAACTTGAAAACACATTTTCATTAAAGAATAAATCCTTCTTGCTACAGAAGCATTCTCTATCGTTAAAACTATTTCCTTATCTTTTATATCCCCATCAAACCGAATAAACGCGGATAATTCTGCAATTGCTTCCACAACATCTATATCTAAATGAGCAATTTCATCTTTAATTTTCATTGTATATGTCATGATTAACCGTTCCTATCTTTTTTATCTTTATTTTTGTTTTAAGCCCCCAAGAAATTCTTAAAATTATAACTGAATATTTTTCTTTTAATTACTAAACTTTATAATTATAAACAATATTATATCCAATCTTTAAATTTTTTTAAACTAAACTTAAAATTTATTAGCTAAATTATATCTAACTTTGCCAATTTGTCTTTTGAAAATAAAAAACTAATATGATATTCTACCAATCGATGTGAGCAATTACAAGTTATATTCATAAAATTACCCCATTTATAACTAATATCAATTAATTAATCAAGTAATATAACTTCTATATTTTTCTAATTCTAATACCTTACTTCGGCTCACATCAAAAAAACTATATTTGAATTTCGTTAACCGATTTTCTTATATAGTTTTTATTTTAATCTTTTTAATTAAAGGTTATCTTGAATACCACCATACCCCAGTTTTAGGATATCCTGGAGGTTCAATGGAATTGGCAATAAATTTCGACCAACTAGTATAATCCTTTAAATAATAACCTTTGGATATACCAAAATGTAAATGGGTTCCGGTTGTACATCTATCATAACCCCCATTAGCCTTGGCCGTAGAACCACCACCAACTAAACCAATTACGGTATTAGTAGTAACTTTATCTCCGACATTTACTTTGATTGATAAAAGATGGGCATACTGCATCGTATAAGCCTTTCCTAAGACATTAACATGAATATAAAC
>CAKOSD010000140.1 GCA_934101745.1 uncultured Bacilli bacterium
AGTTAATGTTGATACAACGCCACCTACTTGTGAGATAAAGGTAGTAACTGGCGGTTTGGGTACTAGCAAAGATTGTAAAACAGAAACAACATCACAGGAAGTTTGTACGGGGTTCTTATGGTTTAAAAAATGTTATACTATTGATGTTCCAAAGACTACTTGTTACGAAAATCCAAGCGGCTGGTATAATACCGATGTTAAGCTTAAATTAGTCACTAATGATAATTTGAGTGGAGTTAGTGAATATGGTATAACTACTAGTAGTATCCCTGTTTATGATAATAGTAAAGATGCTACGGTAAAAGATGATACTGATAGTAATGGTATTACTTATTATGGATACGTTAAAGATAAAGCCGGTAATACAAATAGTTGTAAGATAAATATTAAAAAAGATTCAACGCCACCAACTTGTGAATGGAATGGAGAAAATAGTACATGGACAACGAAGGCTCAAAGTATAAAGGCAACTTGTAAAGATTCTGGAAGTGGTTGTAATTCAGATACTGTTAGTAAAACATGGAATTATAACTCAGGAACAACTAAAACGGCTAATTTAAGTTATGAGGTTAGAGATAATGCTGGTAACAGTAAGACCTGTACAAAAAATGCGGAAGTTTATGTCGATAAAGAAGGACCAGTTTTGAATGTCGTAAATGCTAGTTAATTCTTAGATTGGAATGTAACAGAAGTAACTTGTAATGGTTATAATTGTGAAATCTTGTATAAGAAAAATTTATTTTCACAGTTACTTGGTGACGGTATACCACCACTTTATATTTCTAGAGCAAGACCTTTTATGATTAATGTTGGTTGGTCATTTAAAGATGAAGGTTCAGGTATTAAAAAATATGAAGTAGTTGTAAATCCTGGTGGTTTAGGCGCAATTAAAACTTGTTATCCAAATTCTAATTGTGATTTCTTATATTTATATTTAAAAAATATAACTATTCAAGCCGAAGATAATTTAGGCAATAAATCACAAATCATGAATGCCGATATAAAATGCAAAAGATATCTTGGTGTTATTCCAACTTATAATTTGTTGTGCTATTAGGAAAGGAATACTTTAATGAAAAAGCAAAAAAGTAATATTTGGGCTAAAATAGTATTAATAACTTTTGGAATTGCTCTTGTATGTTTAGGTCCTCTTTGGCTTTATGATAATTTTAGCGATAGGACGAAAATATTTAAAGAAGCGCTTACTTTAGTACAAAATGAATTAGACACAATAAAAAGAGACTTTTTTGGTTATGAATATGATAAAACAAAGCAGTTTATAGTAAATGGAACCTTAACTGCAGTGAGTACTGGGAAAAATATTAATCTATCAGGCATTTATAAAGATAATGATAATTATGAAGGTGTTGTTAAATTAGATGATGATATAACTTATAGTTTGCAAAGTAATGAATTATATTTAAAGAAAAATAATAATACATATAAACTAAATTTATCACCTGAAAATTTAATTAATATGAAAAATACTATTGATAATTACATGGTTTTATCGAATAATAGTTTTTATGATATTATGTTTAATTTAAATGATATATTTGATGACCTTGATAGTAAAGAAATTTTAAAGAAAAGAATTAAGACTGATATTAATAATAAAAATACTTTAGCAACACTTTATAGTTATAAATTAAATACAGAAATGCTTAGAAAATTGGGGTTTGATGAATTAGAATTTGAAAATAAAGAATATAGTTTAGATATTTATACTAAGTTTAAAAAAATTGTGAAAATAGAGATTAAAGATGTAGTTAGTTTTAGTGTAAATAATGATAATGTTGTTATGAATTATTATGTTGGAAGTAGTTATATTAGTGTTAGTAAGAATCAAAATAATTTTAGTTTGGTTATGTATTCTAATGATATTAAAGCGTATGAATGTAATGTTAATATAGATAAAGATTTTAGTTTAAATATAAAAGTATATAATGAAGATACTGTTATTAAAGAATGGAATATTGTTTTAGTTAAAAAAGATATTGATAATGGTATTAACTATATAATAAGTATTAATGATAGTTATAGATTAGATATTATGTTAAGCTATGTTGTTAGTAATTTTATTAATGTAAGTAGTTCAACCGCTTTAAGTTATGAAGAAACATTTAAGATAAATGAAGAAATATATAATAGCTTAATAAATAACGATGTTATTAAAGGGTTTTTAGAAGTTTTTAATACTAACTAGGTATGTTAATAACTTTTAAAAATGTCCTAAATAAAACGATTTACTAGTATTTGAGCATATACATGAGCTGTATGTGCTTTTTAAATGATAAATTTTTTAAAAGATAATTATTAAGACTTTATCATAAGTTAAATATGCTAAGCACAGTTGCTTAATTTTAATTCTTTTTTTCTTCTTTAAGTTGTGATAAACTTTAAGTAAGATAGGAAGTGTGATAATGAGAAAGTATAAAGGTTTTTCTATTCCTGAACTTTTAGCAGTTATTGTAATTATGGGTATTTTAGTTACAATTGCAACGGCTAGTTATAATGGAATTAGTAAAAGTATTAAAGAAAAAGCCTTAGCTAATAAAATAGAGCTTATAAA
>CAKOSD010000141.1 GCA_934101745.1 uncultured Bacilli bacterium
CCCTTTGAAAATTAGAAAATTAAAAAATCACTAAAATTTTTAAATTTTAGTGATTTTTAACGTTTTAGGGATAAATAAAAACCCTGTAAAATACAGGGAATAATTTAAAAATGGTGCCCGAGGCCGGACTTGAACCGGCACGAGGGTTAAATCTCGCAGGATTTTAAGTCCTGTGCGTCTACCTATTCCGCCACTCGGGCGAACACCGTCTTCTTTTTTTAAGACTTTTTTAGTATATCGCATAAATTGGAGTTTGACAAGCACTTTTTAAGAAATTGTTTACATTTATAGTGTTTTTTCGATATAATAAAAGGCGAAGGAGAAGAATTATGAAAACAGAAGAATATTTAAAGAAAATTTATACGCTGCTAATTGTGGTATTAGTAATTTCGATTATGAGTTTATTAATTGGTTTAGTAAATTATAGTAATACAAAAGGGACAACTACTGAGAATAATAGTTCGACTACAACAAATAATGGTTCCTCAACTAGTGATTATGATGTATCAATGTTTAATGCTGTTAGTGTTAAAGATATTTTGAAATTCTTAGGAACAAATAATAAAGAAACACACGTTCTTTATTTAGGAAGAAGTACTTGTAGCGCTTGTGTTGCTTTCTTACCAAATTTACAAGCAACTCAAAAAGAAATGAATTTTACGACTGATTATTTAGATATTACTACCGTTGATACTACTAGCGATGATTTTAAAAAGTTCGGGGAATTGTTATCTAAAGAAATCACTCAAAGTATAAATGGAGAAAGTCAAACTGGTAAGATTTCTGAATTTTATGGTTATACGCCAATGGTAATTGTTGTTAAGAATGGCGAGGCTGTTGATGCTATCGTTGGTTCTTATTCGAAAGATAATCTACAAACTTTCTTGAAAAAATATCTAGGTTAATTTAAAAAAGTACTTTTGACAGAGGTACTTTTTTAGTATATACTAACCCTTATTAAAAAAGGAGTTTTCGGTAGGTATGAATATAGAAGATAAAAGAAAAAAATTTATGGATTGGCCGGAGTATAAAGAATATCCAGAGCTGTTTAGTGATAGAGTTTTAGCTAAGGCAAGCATCAAGAAGATAAAAGCTATGATACATAGTGAAGAGTTTAAAGATTATCCCCATTTATTTACTGCTTATGTATTAGCTCAGAGTAACATAGAAAAAGTTCAAGAACTAATTCATAGTGAAGAATTTAAAAAATATCCGTATCTTTTCACCCCGACTGTATTAGCTCAAAGTAACATAGAAAAAGTTCAAGAACTAATTCATAGTGAAGAATTTAAAAAATATCCATATCTTTTCACCCCGACTGTATTGACTTACAGTAATATAGAAAGAGTAAAAGAGTTAACTCATAGCGACGAATTCAAGAAATACCCCCATCTTTTTACATCTAGCGTATTAGCATACAGTAGCATAAAAGAAGTGCAAGAATTAATTAACAGCAATGAATTTAAAGATTATCCCCATTTATTTACTGCTCAAGTATTGGCTTGCTGCAGTATAGAAAAGATAAAGGAATTAATCCACAGTGAAGAATTCAAGAAATACCCAAATCTATTTACCTCAACAGTATTAGCCCATGGTAACATAGAAAAGATTAAAGAATTAATTCACAGTGAAGAGTTTAAAGATTATCCTCATTTATTTACCGCTCAAGTATTGGCTTGCGGTAATATAGAAAGAATAAAAGAATTTATTCAGAGTCCGGCATTTTCCGAATATCAATACTTGTTTACCCCTCAAGTGTTGACTTGTAGTAGTATCGAAAAAGTACAAGAATTAATTCAAAGCGACGAATTTAAGAAGTATCCATACCTTTTTACTCCGAGCGTATTAGCCCACAGTAATACCTTGAAAGTAAAAATGCTAATTCATAGTGACGAATTTAAAAACTATCCAGAACTTTTTACTTCCCAGGTCTTGGCTTTAAGCAGTATCGAAAAAGTTCAAAAATTAATTCGCAGTGAAGAGTTTAAAGAATACAGAGATTTATTTACCCCAACAGTTTTAGCAATGGCAACCATTGAAGACATGAAAAAATTATTAAATTTAGATTGCTGGCAAGATTGTCGCTTCAAAAATTTATTAGCAACGTGTATTTTAGCTCGTAGTAAATCAATGATAAAAAAAATACCGATTTTAATTAGTCTAGCCGAAAAATACGGTATTGACTGTCAATTAACAACAACATATTTTATGAAAACACCATCTCAAGTATATGCTATTATCAATTATTTAATAGAACGAGGTCAAAGAGAAGAAATTAGAGAGCCACTTTTTCAAGAAGGAAAATTACATCCGTTTTTTAACTATCCTTCAACCGAATTAAAAAGAAGATTTAATGTGGACTTAAAAGAGCTGGTAAAAAGATATCCATTTGATAAAGAAGCAGTTTTAGAGGAGGGAAAAATAAAAAAATGTCTTTTGATGAAATAGATTTAAAACTTTTATTAGAAAACTTTGATGAAGAAACAGTTTCCCTAATTGATTATAATAATCTTCAAAGTATTATGATGTATCTACATAAAAATGGTATTTATTA
>CAKOSD010000142.1 GCA_934101745.1 uncultured Bacilli bacterium
ATACTTTCCTAATGGTGGCTTATATTTGCAAAACACAATAAATGAAAAATTTAAAAAGGCTAAAATTTTAAAAATAAATAATGTTGATATTAACGATTTGATTGAAATATATAAAAAAAGAACAAATTATGCTTGTTTAAATCGTTTATATAGTTTAATAGAACTCAATTTTAATGTTCTAGAAATTCTTTATTCTTTACCTAATTTCTTACGATTAGATAACTTAATTATTATTGAAACTGATAAAGGCTTGTTAAAAATAGATTTGCAAGGACAATGCACTGTAGGTAATGATAAAGTTGAGGATTATTATATCAAAGATAAAGCCATGATTTTTAATTACAGTAGTTGTCATGCTTACTATATTCCTGTTATAAATGAATTACTAAAAGTGCTTGATAGCCAATTGACAAGTGGAAATATCAATAAATTTATTTTAGATTTAAGAAATAATGGTGGTGGTGCTTCAAACATAATAAAACCACTTATCGAATATTTAAAAGATAAAGATTTAGAACTAATTACTATCGTAAATAATGGCGTCTTTTCAAGTGGAAGATTCGCTGCTATTGCTATGAAAATGATTGGTAGCAAAATTATAGGCGAACAAATAGGAACTCCAATAAATTGTTTTGGCAATGTTTCAAAACCTTTGCCACTGAAAAATACCAAAGAGCAGCCAATATTTGCTAAGACTTATTGGCATTTAAACTATGATAAAAAGAAAATGCAAGGAATTATGACTAGAGAAGAATTAATGCGAAAAGATAAAAACTTTTTTGAACCACAGTTTTTAGAATTAGATGAAGAGTTTGAAGAAAATATTACTGATTTTATGAGTGATTATGATGCTTTTTTAGAAAAAGCCTTGGTAAGCAGATACAAAAGTCATAAAAATTAAAGATATATGTAGACGAATAATTGACTAAAAAATAGAAAGTCATTATAATAATGGATAAATAAATTGTTATGTAGTAGGAAATCTAGTATGTAATAATGCTAGGTTTTTACTTTTAGAAAAGAGGATAAATATGATAATTAAACAAAAAGGTACTATTGATATTTATGGAGATGAGGCTCTTAGATGGCAATATGTTGAAAGTCTAATTAAAGATCTTTGCCAAACTTATAATTATGGTTGGATTAGAACCCCAGTATTTGAGGCAACTGAGTTATTTCACCGTGGGGTGGGGGAAACAACCGATATTGTAACGAAGGAAACATATGATTTTAAGGATAGAGGCGAGAGAAATGTTACTTTAAGACCAGAAGGAACAGCCGGAGTAGTTAGAAGTTATATTGAAAATAAAATGTATGGGGGGGCTACACAACCAGTTAAATTTTTCTATCTTGAACCAATGTATCGTTATGAAAGACCACAAAGTGGGAGATTAAGAGAATTTAGCCAGTTTGGTTGTGAAGTAATTGGCTGTGATGATGCTTATATTGATGCAGAAATTATTTCAATTCCAGTTAATCTTTTTAAAACTTTAGGACTTCGTAATGTTAAAGTAGAACTTAATTCCTTAGGAGATAAAGAATCGAGAGAAAACTATCGCGAGGCTTTAATTAATTATTTAAGACCACATATTGATGAACTATGTGATGATTGTAAGGTTAGATTAGAAAAGAATCCTTTAAGAATATTAGATTGTAAAATAGATGGCGATAAGGAAATTATTAAGAATGCTCCGAAAACAATTGATTACTTAACTGCTGAGGCTCAAAAAAGATTTGCGGCTGTTAAACATTATTTAGATGTAATGGATATTGATTATGAAGTAAATCCTAAGATAGTTAGAGGCCTTGATTATTATAATCACACCGTATTTGAAATAATGGCAGACATTGAAGGTTTGGGTAGTCAAAGCACTTTAGCAGCGGGCGGTAGATATAATGGTATGATTGAAACTTTGGGAGGTCCAAGTACTCCTGCGATTGGTTTTGCTTGTGGTCTTGATAGATTGATGTTAGCCTTAGCAAAAGAAGATATTGAGTTACCAGTAAAAAATTGGGTTGATGCTTATATTATGTATGTATCTGAGACAGAAAAAGATTATGCTGTTAGTATTTGCCAAACTCTAAGATTAAATGGCTTTGATATCGAAATGGAAAATATGGGAAGAAGTTTAAAGGCTCAATTTAAACAAGCAGATCGCCTAAATTCTAAATTTTTGATTATTTTAAATGATGAAGATATAAATAATAAAATGATAAAAATAAAAGATAATGTCACTAAAGATGAAGTTACTATTAGTGAAGATGAATTAGTTGATTATATAAATATGAATATGTAGGAGATAAATATGATACATTTTACAAAAGAAATGGTAGATAGTTATGCTGATAAATTACTTATTGGTTTAACTGCAGAAGAAAATAAAATGGTTTTAGATGAATTTGCGGAAATTGATCGTAATATCAATATTATCAATGCTATTCCTAATATTAAAGATGTTGAACCTATGAGTTATTGTCTTG
>CAKOSD010000143.1 GCA_934101745.1 uncultured Bacilli bacterium
ATTAAATACGACCAAAGATTATCAAGAAATCATTCACTAGAATACAAAATAAATACTAATATTCCTGTACTTGATACTCCTGAGGAAAATAATAGATTAAGAGAACTTTTGGCTATAAGGCAGGAAGTATATATGATCTAAAACTAATATTGACTTAGTAACCATATTATCATAAAATCAAGATATATTATAACTCAATTTGGAGCAAAAATCTCCACACTTATTCTACACTAACGCAGTTTTTCAAATAATTTTCTAATTCAGATAATTTAATCTTATTAGATAAATTCTCTATAAATATTTCATTAGAATAATTAAAGATAAGAAAAGTAATATTGTTAATAATAATTCTATGTGGTTCAATATAAGTTAAATTAGTCTTATCAATTTTTCTAATACTTCCATTAATAATAGTAGGTTTTACTTTTGCAAAATCACATATAAACTCTAATTTCTTTTTTAGTGATTCTTCTAATGTAATTTCTTCTTTAATAATATTTACCATAGTTCCATCCTTTCTTTTTGAGAATGGAATAGTTTTCTAAAATACAAAAAAAACTAATCCATTTCTGAATTAGTTATTTATCAAAACTCGAAAAGTTCGAGCAGATTTCACTATGGAGCAGATGATGAGAATCGAACTCACGTTATCAGCTTGGAAGGCTGAAGTTCTACCATTAAACTACATCTGCATCAATAAGTAATTTAATTTTATCATAAAACTCCGTTGCTGCCAAGTCTTTTTTTAATTTTTTTGTCCAAATAAAGCGATTATTTTATTCCAATTATTAATATCTTCTAAAGTTATATTATTTTTAAATAATACACTATAATTATAAGTTAAATCAATAAAATAATTATCAATTAAATAAGGGATAATTGCAATTAAGCGGTTTTTAACTTCTTCACTTAATTTTATTTCTTTTTCTAAAGAAATTTTACTAAATAACATTTTAAACTTATCTAAGTACATCTTATGTTTAATTAAGACAATATCACTATCATTAGAATTAATGGGCATTATATAATCATTTAAGCCTTTAATATATTCATCTTTATAGACTTGTTTTATAATATCAGTACTTATATATTTACTGGCTAAGCCTTTAAAATAATTTATAATATTAATTGTTTCTAGATAAATTTTACTATAATTTTTTAATTCTAAATCATTAGTTAAGTTTATAATACTAATATAGTCTAATTTTAATTCTAACTTATTAACATTTACTTTACCATTAAAGTTAGTAATAGTTTGTTTATATTTATTAAGACTTACTAAAGTTTCTTTGTCTATTATAATATTAGGGGTAAGTCCATAGGCTAAATAATTAAGTAAAATAATTTTATCAGCATTATTAAATTTCTTTAAAATACCTTTTAATTTATTATTAATTTTAGTAAGTTTTATTTTTTCAGATTTTTCATACTTGATTATTTCATAGTAGGCGGGTCTATTATAACCTAAATTACTAATAATATCACAAATAGATATACCTTCTAAGAAAGGGTTAATTATCTTATCTAAAGTAATATCTAATTTATAGTTATAATTACTTAAATAATCATTTAGAGAATTAATAAGATTAGTATTATCTTTAATAAACCAAGTGGAATAAGATTTATTATCTCTTAAGAAGGACGTAAAGACTTCTAACTTTTTAAATTTAATAAATTCTTTAGTATATTTTTCTTGATATGCATAATATAAATTGTCTTTTAGACGATAATTTTGATATTTGATTTTTAAGAATCTTTTCGCATACATTCTCGTTTGATATTCTTCTAAGTAATTATTATAGTTTATTAAGAAGGTTTTGATTGTTTGATACGCATAATAATCACTAATTTTACTGTATTCTAAATAATTTTTTAATACTTCTTTAGTATTAGTAATATTAGAATATTTATAAGTATTCATTTTATTAATTAGGGTTATTAATTTAGGGTTTTTAAAGTCTTTATTAGTAATAATACTTAATATTTCTTCAATATTTATTTGGTCATTAAAATTTTTAAAGAAGTAAGATACATAAGAAGTACCAATTTTATTTACTTCTTCTAAACTATTATATTGGTTACCATTTTCATATAATTCTTTAGTTTTAGTAAGCCCTAGTAAGTAGTAAGAAGCAATAATACTTTTAAAGCATTCTAAGTCATTAGTATTACATTCTAAGGTTGTAT
The DNA here is from genome assembly GCA_934101745.1 of uncultured Bacilli bacterium. GTDB lineage: Bacteria > Bacillota_I > Bacilli_A > RF39 > UBA660 > CAG-605. The sequence goes on from CAKOSD010000143.1 coordinate 2,188, forward strand.
TACCTCTTATTAAGATTAAATCATATAAGTATTTAATATCTTCTTTAGCCTCCTTACTTAAGAAAATATTAATACCTAAAATAGTCTTTAAAGTATAGTCATTAAATAATAAGTCATAACGGATATTATCGTTATTAATTAATTTATTTAAATAATACTTTATTTCATCTAATCTTAGAACTTTAAGTAATTTAGGAGTATCGGAATAAATATTTAATTTATTATTAATTAAGATATTTACTATATCATAAGTTTTTAACTTAGTATAAATGTAAGGATAACTTAA
>CAKOSD010000144.1 GCA_934101745.1 uncultured Bacilli bacterium
CCAATTAAAGTAATATATACTGATTCGCATGGCATATCTAATACCCTAAGTTTTAATTTGGCTACTTTAAAGATACCTATTGATGTTAATGGCCTAAGGGCTAATAATGAAACTTATACTTTTAATGTTTATGGTTATGTGGATTTAGATGATGGGTATGGTTCTACTAATCAGTTAATTGGTACCTTTAATGTTAATACTAATAATATTAAGAGTTTCTTATTAGAAAGTTCTGTTAATGATAGTTCTCTTACGAAGACTTTTGAAATAACTTCGCAGTTAAAGGCTATTAATGGGGAAGATAATACTTTAGAGGCTAATACTTTAACTAATTTAACTTTTAATCTTTATTCGGGAACGGGGACTACGGGTCAGTTAATTAAGAGTGTATCATATGTGGATACTAATCTTAATGAATATGAAAGTGATTTAAAGAAAACTTATTATGATAAGACTTTTGAAATTGTTCCGGAAACCTTTGGCCTTACGAGTAGTGCTTTGCGTTCTTATGAAAATTTAACAATTGAAGTTACTAATGCTTATGATTATACTAAGTGGCCAAATGAATCTTCGATTGTAAATAATGTAATTACTTTAAAAGCCAAAGTACCTTTAGAAGATCCTGATACCAATCCTAAGATTGCTACTAGTTATATTCGCAATAAAGATGCGGATAAAGCTCATCATGATGCTAATTTAAAAGATGATACGATTGTTGGGGTAAGGGCTCTAGCAAATTACGATAATAGTAATCGCTATGTTAAATATATAACTTATTATTTATATGATGCGACTAATCCGGATAAATATATTGCTAAAAGTGATTACTTACCAGTAAATGATAATGGTAGTATTCCGGAGACTATTTTTTACTTGGGTTATGGAACTACTCAAAATATTTTAGATACGGATTTCCGCCGTGGTAATACTTATTATATAACTTATATTATGGATGTTGATGTTAATGGGGATGGTAAGATTGATGAGGGAGTGCATATTCCAACTACTGGGATTGCCGCTTCGGATAATCTGGATATTCCTAAGGAATTACCTAATTTTCTTACTTATCCTAGTACGGTTGTAAATACTTCTAATGGCACAAAGTTAATGTGGGCTTATAAATATACGGATGTTGATAATGCCCTAGAAAATAGTCAAATATATTATAAAGTTAATGGTAGTGTTTATGGCACTAATAACGTATCGGTAAGTGATAATTTTCAAACTTTTCCGATTAGTCTTGATTATAGTGGTAGTTATGGCTTATATACCAAGGTACGATTATTAAAGGCTAATCAAGCCGAAGATTATGAACTTACTACCCAAGAATTTGACAAGTTATTACAAGTTCCTAATGGTATAAGTTATGTTATTAACTTAGGAACCAATCGTTTAATGTTATCGATTGCGGATTATGATTTATACCAGTCTTTCTTTGAAAAAGTAACTAATTTTAAAATAACTTTTACGGCTAATAATAAGACCAGAGAGTTTCTTAATGTAGAGTTTGACTATACCGGGACAGCCATTATTGACTTATCGGAGTTAGAAGACTTTATTAATGAAAATGTCGAAGTTAATTTATATGCTTATTATGATTCTGGCGTAATTGGCTTTGATACCGAGGCGAAAGCCTTAGATATATATACACCTAACTTTGCTTTAAAACAAGCAACTTCGGCTTTAACTAAGGGTGAATATTATATTGTTAGGGGTAATAGTCTCCAAAATAATGCCACGGCTTGGAATTCTTTATTTAGTTTCTCAGTAAATAAAACGCCTTTGCAAAATGGTTATTACAATTTTAACTTAAAGAATGATAATGGTTTTAATAATTCTTATTATTTGAACTTAGATGAAGGGGGCTTTAAATTTACGGAGAATAATGAAAATATTCATTTTTATCCTAGTCAGATTGCCGTAACTAAGTTAACATCGGAAAATAACTTCTTTACTTTTACCGGTTTAGTACCGGGGGTATCTTTAAAGAAAGATGGCAAGTATTTAATTGATGTCGGTATTGATAATGCTTATGTAACAGCCTCGGTAAGTAGTGCTTCTAATACGATTCAAGATAATAAGATATATTTTGAAGTTTATGAAACTGATGAAAATATGATTGAGGCTAATTCTAATTTAATATATACCAAAGAAGTTAATATTAGTGATTTAACCGAACCGGTAGTTTTAGATAATTTAAGACCTAGTGCTTACTATTTCTTTAAGATTAAGGCTAATGTTATTGATAATGGTAATGTTTCTTATATGAGTTTATATGATATAGATAATAAGACTAATGTTATTAATTATCCAATTTCTACTTTAAGTAATTTAAGTCTTTTAAATCAAAGTTTTACTTTTAGTGCTACTAGTTATGATACTAAGTATTTAACATATAACTATACTTTAGAAAATATTAAGAATATTGA
>CAKOSD010000145.1 GCA_934101745.1 uncultured Bacilli bacterium
AAGGCATTCGAGGGACTTCTTAAGAGATACTTTGGTTAATTGTTAGTCCAATAGAATCGCATAATATAAGGATTTTTAGAGGAATAAGTTTTGGGGCTTATTCCTCTTTTTAATTGTGGTTTTCGGAATATGTAATTGTCCGAAAACTGTCCTTTTAAAAATTGTCCGAACATAATTGATATTATAATAAATTCCTCGCGTGCCTGACTATATTATTAAGAATCCATATATTATTAAGTGTTTTCTCATTGTATCATAATTATCTTTATATGCTTCTTTGGTTTAGTGATACATTTATATATCACTAATGATGTTTAATTGTAATATATTTGTCATTTAACTGCCAATCTATAATTAATTAATATTGGGAGGTGATTATCATGGCAAAAGAACCATTAATAATAAAAAAGCGTGGTGAAGATGGAAACAAACTTATATCAGTAAGAATCAAGGAAGACACATTAGAAGCACTCGATAAACTTGCTTCTGAATCTAATTATTCAAGAAACGAACTGATAAATATAATTTTAAAATACGGAATCGATAATATAAAAATCGAATAGTTTTTATCCAGCCTATAAAAATGCCATAAGACAAATGCATTTTCAGCATTTGCCCTATGGCTGTTTTTTAATTATATTTGCGTTTCATAATTGTTGAAACAGAAATTCCTGATACGCCAAGCATTAATAACCATATATAAATATGCATATTATCACCTGTCTGTGGTGCGCTGTTTCCAGACTCATTTTCAGTTGTTTTATCTTCTGTTGTATCTGAAGCTGCAGCTTCTGTCTTATCCTCTGTTGTTGGCTCAACAGTACTATCATTATCCTTTGGAGTATCAATAACTTCACTATCAAGTACCGGAATAGTCTTTACATCTTTATTGCCACAGTAAATGCATACTGCTTCCTTCTGACCTTCTGATGTTGATGTAGCCTCTTTCACAACAACATACTCGCCATACTTATGACCTGTTGCTGCTATGCTCTCTGTCTTCTTATCATTGCAGTTCTTGCATGTAAATGTCTTTACCCCTGCTTCTGTACAGGTTGCCTTCTTTGTAACGACACCCTCGTCATATGCATGACCTGTTGCTGCTATGCTCTCTGTCTTCTTATCATTGCAGTTCTTGCATGTAAATGTTTTTACCCCTGCTTCTGTACAGGTTGCCTTCTTTGTAACAACACCTTCGTCATATGCATGGCCTGTTGCCGCTATGCTCTCTGTTTTCTTATCATTGCAGTTCTTACATGTAAATGTCTTTACTCCTGCTTCTGTACAGGTTGCCGCTTTGGTAACGAAACCATCATCATATGCATGGCCTGTTGCCTTGATAACATCATTCGTAATAACTTCTCCACAATCCTTGCATGTTATTGTCTGTTTTCCATCTTCTGTACAGGTTGCCGGGATTATTGTAAGCTCAGTATTTTTATGTGTACACTCTGTTTTATTAATCAGATTATCAAAGCCTATGTCCTCAAGGAATAATTCGCCCTTCAAGAGCATTAACTGTGCCCCTGAAATAGCTCCTCCAAGCATTGAATTGCACATTTTCTGCATATCATCATCATCCATTACAGAAGATGAACCCATTGTTCTGGTAAATACATATGTAGTCTCATTTAATACGAATTCTGATGGTTTAAATACATTTGTTGTTGCATTTAAACTTTTTCTATTAGCGAAATTTACATAAGTAAATGATGGCTGTGATACAACTGTTTTAGTCTTCATATTGTACGAAAATCTCATTGTAGCTTTAATTCCTGTAAAATCTGAATCCCCATAATCCATCATAAATAGAAGTACATCAGGATTACTTGTTTTATAATATAATTCTGTTGTAGCTACCTTTCCATTGTCTCGTGTTTCTGTTTCTGATATGGTGTATGTAGAACTTGAACTTGAATATGTTCCGTTACTCTTTATATAGTCCCTTATTTTTTGCGACGCACTATCATCACTTGCTACTGCTGAAAGTGAGAAATTCTGCAGAACAAAGACTGATGAAATCAATACTATTGTACATATAGCCAAAATTGTCTTTAACTTTTTCATACTGCCTCCTGTTTTATGCTTTGTCAAATATTATCATGCCACCAGTCAACTCCTGATTTCCGCACAATAATACAAGCTGAATAAATGTAATTTACATGTGCCGGTTTTTCTTATCTCCCATCATCCCCCTCCTTTTGTATCACACGTGTATATTATTTTATATATATTATTGTATTACACCAAATAAACATTTGTCAACTTAAATAAATAATAAAGTTTATTTCTGTCGCCATTTTCCTTGAATTCGACACCCTTAAATAGTATAATTTTGTTATGATTTATTGTGTAATTAAATATTTGTAGAGAAGGAGATATGGATTATGGTTTC
>CAKOSD010000146.1 GCA_934101745.1 uncultured Bacilli bacterium
CTTTTAAATACTCTTCACCAAAAGATATGGTTGAATCTATAAGGATGCCTTGTTCAGTAATTTTATTTAAGTCAAACTCCATAAACTATATAATCAATTAAATACGGTTAAATATTTAATTAATTTCTCCTTCGTAGTTAAGATTATATACTAAAAAATTATTTTATGCAAGAGAATACTTGTGGTTTTTTATGCTTTAAGTTATACTCTTTATGAAATTTAAAAAAGCATTTTTAGGTTTTAAAGTGAGGTAGAAAATGAATATAATTGGTTTAATTGCCGAATATAATCCCCTACATAATGGTCATATTTATCAGATTAAAGAAATTAAAAAGATATATCCGGATAGTTTGATTATTTTATGTTTAGGTAGTTATTTTACGGAACGCGGGGATATTGGTATTTTATCTAAGGAAGAAAAGATTAAAATAAGTTTAGAATACGGAATTGATTTAGTAGTAGAACTTCCTATTATGTATACAGTTCAAAGTGCGGATATTTTTGCCTATAAAAGTATCAAGATTTTAAACGCTCTGGGAATTGATACTCTAGTATTTGGGAGTGAAAGTAACAATATTTGTTTATTAAAGGAGTTGGCTATTAAACAAGATGATATAAAATACCAAGAAAAAGTAAAAGAATATTTAGATAAAGGAGGCAATTATCCTTCAGCCCTTGCTAAAGCCTTAGAAGTTGATTTTGAATTTAAAGCTAATGATTTACTAGGAATTTCTTACTTAAAAGCCATAAATAAGATTAATAAAAATATAGATGTCCAAACGATTAAAAGAACGAATGAGTATTTAGATACCCAAAGTACTGATGCTATTGTAAGTGCTAGTAATATCAGAAAGCGTTTCTTGGATAATGAAGATGTTAGTAAATTTACACCATGTAGTAAAGTATTAGTTAAACCCGATTATGATTTATATTTTAAAATGTTAAAATTAAAAATTATGACTTCTAGGGATTTAAATAGTTATTTAGATGTTAGTGAAGGTATTGATAATTTATTAAAGAAAGTTATTATGGAAAGTCATTCGCTAGAGGAATTAATTTTAAAAATTAAGACTAAACGATATACTTATAATCGCTTAAATAGAATGTTTTTACATATTGTTTTAGGAATTGAAAAAGATTATAAAGATGAAAATTACTTAAGAGTTTTAGGATTTAACAAAAAAGGTCAAGAATATATAAAGACTAAAAAAATTAAAGAAAATTACAAAAATACAGATTGTTATAGTTTAGAACTAAAGGGAAGTTGTCTTTATGATATGTTGACTAATCAAAATACTTATCAGTACGAAATGAAAAATCAACCAATAATAAAGAACTAGTAACAAGCGCTAAGAATTATGAATAAGAAATATTTAAGCAAAAAAAAGATTTGTCTAATTGTTTGGCAAATCTTTTTTATATCGAAATATCTTTATATTTTTTTTACGAGAGTAATCATAAAATCATTAAATCCTAATTTATGATAAAGATGATTGGCTGTCTTATTAGTAGCATAAGTATTTATGTTGATATCTTTGATTTTTAACTTTTCACATCTAGTAACAAATTCTTGTAATAAAGCACTGGCTATACCACGGTTGCGATACTCTTCTAACACATATAAATAATCAATAGAAGACATATCACTAACATAAGTGCCGTAAATAAAACCAACTAATTTTTCATTTTGGAAATATCCTAGTAACAATTGGTGATTTCTATCCTTTAAATAATTGCTAAAACTAGGTTTAGTATTGTCATTTACATTAATTCGGGCATTATATGTACTATCAGAAATTCCTAGGAGCAAAAGCAAATTATCACAAGCCTTAGCATCTTTTTGGTTATCAATATCTTTTATCACTAAATCACCTACTCTACATTCTTACAAAACAATTTTTTATTATTTAACAACAATATTAACAATTTTTCCTTTAATAGCAATTACTTTAACTATTTCTTTTCCTTCCGTAAATTTTTTAACATTTTCTTCAGCTAAAGCTTTTTCTTTTAAAACTTCTTCAGAATCATTAATATTTACTTTAATAGTAGCACGCAATTTGCCATTTACTTGAACGCCAATTTCTTTTTCTTCATCTATGGTTTTAGCCTCATCATAAACGGGCCAAGGGGTTTCACAGATTGGTTTAAACCCAATTTGTTCATTTAGTTCTTCCGTAATATGAGGAGCCATTGGATTAAGTAATGTTAATAACAAATTATAATCCATAGGGGTAATTTCTTCTTGAGCATCATAAGCATTTGCTAAAATCATTAAGCTTGAAACCACAGTATTATAACCCATAGTTGTCATATCATTAGTGACTTTCTTTATTGTTTTATGTTGGGTACTTTCTAAGGTCTTAGAGTATC
>CAKOSD010000147.1 GCA_934101745.1 uncultured Bacilli bacterium
ATTAAGAATTACAGGAAAAGGTTCCAGTGGCGCTAACGGTGGTCCCAATGGCGATATCTATATTGAATTTACAGTTAAAGAACATCCTATCTTCAAGAGAGAAGAAAATGATATTTATTTAGATTTACCTATTACAATTACGGAAGCGGTATTAGGTTGCAAAAAAGAAATTCCAACTATTTACGGTAATTTAGTTTTACAAATAGATGCTGGAACCCAAAATGATACTAAAATGCGTATTAAAGGTAAAGGAGTTGCAAATCCTAACAGCGGCCGTAAAGGCGATATGTATGTTATTATTAATGTTATGATTCCAACTAAATTAGATAGAGAACAAAAACAATTGTTTAAATCTCTTGCGGATACTGATTTAGAAACTAATCCTGAATTTAAAACCATCCAAAAATATATATAATTAGGTATAAAAACACAAGATAGATTTTAGCAAATATTATCTATCTTTTTAATTTATATTTGAAATTATTTAACATAAATTGCCTTTAAGATAACTTTAATCGGAAAATAAAAGACTAACTATCTCAAAAGGTCAAAAAAATTGTAAGAAATTAGAAAATTGATTGATTTATTTTAAGTAAATTGTTATACTTTAGTTATGGAAATGGTCGGGGTAAGTTATGAAGAGGATAAGTACAAAAATCGGAATAGTTATTATTGCATTGATAATAATGTTATCAGGTTTTTGCGTCTCCCGTGCTTACATTTACAACTCTAAAGAAGAAGATTCAAATTCTTCTTTAATTTTGGCTGATGAAACTTTTAGCATTAATTATAAAGATGGAAATTACTTTGAAACTAATTACTTAGGAAACAAAGAAAGTATAATAAAACACTTAACGATAACTAATGTGTCAAATAGTGCCACTTTTGTAAGTATTTCTCTAATGGATATTAACAAACATAATGACAAAATTGAGGTTAAGTTAGTAGATCAAAATGGTACAATTGCTTATCAGGATTATCTTGGAAATATGGATACTGAAATCTTAAAAACAAAGGAAATTGAGGCTAGAGAAACTTTGACTTATGATATTGTTATTACTAATCTAGGTGATGATGATACCTATGGAATGAGTGCCAATATCATGACTTATAAGGAAATTAGAAAAAAAGAACAAAAAACATTTAAAGACCTTATTTTAGAGACGAATGAAGTAAATAAAAAGACTGAAAGTGATTATCTAAATAATTTTACCGATAGTGGTTTATTTGTAAGTGAAGATGATGCTGGTTTAACTTATGTTTTTAGAGGTAATGTAGATAATAATTACGTTTCTTTAAATAATATTTTATTTCGCATAATGCGTATTAATGGTGATGGTTCAATAAGACTAATTAGTAATAATAATGTTATAACTAGTGCTTTTCGCAGTAAAATTGATAATAAGGATTACGGTAATAATGTTGTTCTAAGTAAAAGTACCGCTTTAGAAAAACTAAATAGTTGGTATAGTTCTAATTTAAGTAATATAGATAATTATATCGTAACTAGTAAATTTTGTAATGAAAATGCTTATTACTTAGAGACTATTGATGGTAAATTTTTTAACTCTTACCAAAGAATTCTAAATGATAATGCTCCAAGTTTAAAATGTAGTGGACAAATAGAAGAAAGTAAAGTTGGCCTTATTAATATTGATGAAGTAAGATATACTGGTTCTTCTAGTAATACTACTTATGATAATTATTATTTAAATAATAAAGAAGATAGTGTTGGCTTTTACACTCTAAGTGGCAGTCAAGTAGTTTATAATTATAATGTTGTGGATAATTTTTCGGTTACTACCGAAGGAAAAGTAGCAGCAGATAGTAAAGTCACTTCAAATTTAGGATTAAAACCAGTTATATCTTTAGATAAAAATGTTATTGTCGATGGTAACGGGACTTTAGAAAATCCCTATAAGTTGGCTAGTAAATAAAAGAGATTTTTTAACGCTTGAGGTGAATTAATATGCAAATTTGCTGCGATGATGATTATGTTTTTAAAATTTTAAATACCAATCTTAAAAGGGTACTTGATTTCTTTAAATTAAAGTCTAATCAAAATATAACAATAAAAGTATTAAATATTAAAGATTTTCAAAAAGAATTTACAGAATATTTAAATTATCCAATAAACAATAATGTAACTGGTTTTATTGAAGAAGATAGAAAAATTATTGTTTATCTTGATTATAAAGATTGGAAATATACTAGTCATAAGGATGAAGCAATAGAAGAGTATGATAAAGTTATTGTTCATGAATTAGTCCATATGATTCATTCAATATCCTGTGATTGTAATTATCCATCTGATGATATTTGGGAAGGCGTTGCTTACTTTTTAGCGGAACAAACT
>CAKOSD010000148.1 GCA_934101745.1 uncultured Bacilli bacterium
GCCTTAAATAGTATAGGTATGTTTTGGAGTATTCACGAAAAGAATTGGCAAGAAATGTATACTGCCTTATTAGAATATCAAAGTATCCATGGTGATTTAAATGTCCCTTCTAAGTATGTTACGGAAAATGGCAAACCCTTAGGTAGATGGTTAATATATCAAATTGCTCTTCACTCCAAAGGGACATTATCAAGGGAACATGAAGAAAAGTTAGAGAGTATAGGAGTTACCTGGAGGACAAATGATGCTAAATGGACTTTTATGTATAAATTGGCAACCGAGTATCAAAAAGAACATGGCAACTTAAATATTCCTCAAAATTATACTACCTCAGATGGCGAAACCCTAGGTATTTGGCTGCAAACCCAACGCAATAATTATCGAGATGGTAAATTAAAACCGGAAAGAATAAAATTATTAGAAGATATCGGGATTAATTGGCGCCTAAAACAATGTTATAGTTGGGAAGAAATGTATAGCCTAGCCGCCGAATATTATAAAACCAATGGAAATTTAGCCATACCTAGAAGTTATAAGGCCCCAAACGGCGCCAATCTAGGAACTTGGTTATCTACTCAAAGACAAAAATACCGTCAAGGGAAATTAGAAAAAGAAAAAGCCCTTGCTTTAGAAAATATTGGAGTTGTCTGGGACTTTAAAATAGATAATGGAATCTCTCATTATTTAAAAAAATTAAAAGAAGAAGGTATTATTATTGATGAAGAAATTAATAAAGATATTCTAAATCATATATCCTTAATAGAACTTCAAAGTAAAGTAAAATATATAACCGATAGAGGAGCCCTGCCTGTAGATAAAGATGGTCATTTAATAGATATCTTTAGTATGGCAAGCGCTGATATAGAAGCCAAATATGGTATATCTTTAGAAGCCTTAATTGAGGCCTTTGAAGTCGAAAATACACGGAAATTATATTATTAATTAAGAATAATCAAAGTATCAATAAAAAATGAAGGGAGAAAAGTAAAAATGAATTTTGCTGAATGGTATGAACTAGCCAAAGAATATAAAAATGAATATGGTAACTTATTAGTGCCACAAAAATATAAAACTGCTAATAATCAAAATTTGGGTTTTTGGATAAGAACCCAACGTCGTTATTATCTTAATAATAAATTATCAGATGAACAGATTGAAATGCTCGAAAGTATTGGGATGATTTGGAGTATTCATGATAAGCATTGGGATGATATGTATGAATTAGCCAGCCAGTATTATAAAAAGCATGGTGACTTAAATATTCGTAACTACTATACAACTTCTAAAAAAGAAAATCTTGGTACTTGGATATGTGCTCAACGATACTTTTACAAATTAAATAAACTGTCTTTCGAGAGAATTCAAAAGTTAGAAAGTATTGGCATGATATGGCAAATACATCAAAGTAACGATTGGAATACCATGTATAAACTGGCCCAAAATTATTACCATAAACATAGTAACCTTCTAGTTCCCAAAAATTATGTGGCTGAAGGTGGTCAAAATTTAGGACTCTGGATAGCCAGCAAACGTTGTGCTTATACTAATGGCGAACTTTCTCTTGATAAGATAAAAAAATTAGAGGCTATCGGCATGAATTGGAAGTTAAAAGAACGTGATTGGAATAAAAAATATATTTTAGCCCGAACTTATTACAATGAACATGGTAATCTTTTAATACCAAGACATGGCCCCACTAAAGTCTTAGGAGATTGGTTAAAAAATCAACGCTACGCCCATAAAAGAGGCGAACTATCTTCCAAAAAAATAGAACTGCTTGCTAATATTGGCATGATCTGGGATATAAAGGCTAATAAAAATGATATTAACAATTATTTGGAAAATATATCACTTACTATCGATAAAGAACTTAATCATACAGTTTTAAACCATATATCTTTAATAGAATTACAGACCAAAATAAACTTTTTAAATGATATAGATATATCATCTGTAGATAAAGATGGTAAATTAATTGATATCTTTAGTATGACAAGTAAAGATATCGAAGAAAAATATGGCGTATCTTTAGTATCTTTAATAGAATATTATAAAAAGAGTAATCAAAGAAGTTTTAAATTATAGAGTTATACTATCTAAACTAATATAGTTAGTCTTTTTATTGCTATTAGGATATAGTAAGATAAATATATAGATAGAAGGAAATATATGGATGAATTATTTAATATAACTAATTGTTATCAAGATACTAACTATTATTACTTTTTTAGAGCCTTAAATAAAAGAGATATGGCGGGTATTAGAGATAAATCTACTTTAGATGAGGCTGGTCATATCAGTAAAATAGTTACTGACAG
>CAKOSD010000149.1 GCA_934101745.1 uncultured Bacilli bacterium
TTTTTATCACCTGTTGCCCTCCAATATTTTGTCAATTACTGTTTTTATTAGAACTTACCGTTCTTAGCAGCTTCCTCTACGGAAACAGCTACAGCTACAGTAGCACCAACCATTGGGTTGTTACCCAACTTTGAAATCAAATTTTTACAATTTATTTATGTTTATTTTTATGCTGTTTTTATCAGTATTTATGCGGGTTTAAGAGCTTTACACATTTATATCAGATTATTCTAATTTATTCTAAATCAACATTATTTAAGCCATATTGTGTACAGAATGTGTACACTATTACAATGTACACATTCTGACTGTCTCTCTTCCTATTTATATAGGTTATCACAATGTTGCTATATGTGCAATCCAGTATGAATAATTAGTTGGGAAGTCTTAACTCCATACCAACATAGAGTGGTGTACTAATATCCATGTTGTTAAATTCTGCTAACTCAAGATATCTTGTGCCATCTCCTAATGCTCTTTCTGCTACCTGCCAGAATCCTTCGCCAGCTTCTACTGTAGTATACGCTACATCTTCTGTCTCATCTTCCTGTTCTTCTGGTGGTGCGTCATTAGGCTCATTATCATAATGGCCTGTAATACAATTATCATCTACAAATCCTGTTCCATCACCGATAAGGTAAGGGTGTCTGGCTCCTTCATATACATGTGTTATAACTCCATCTGTATAATATGGTGCTGCACCATCGGTCCAGTCACCGGCCGTATAATAGATTCTATTATAACAAACGTGATCTCCTTCGCGGTACATTGTGCCCACATCTTCTATATCCCTTTCAGGTATAGGCTCTTCTGGCTCATATTCTGGTACTTTAATCTTTGCATAAGTACTAAAAGCTTCTTCGTTGATATATACATCTGTATCAGTTCTTGCAGATGAACCATCTATGCAGCCATCTGAACTATCCTGCCAGATTTCAGCCCAATCTACCGGGCAATTATCAGGTCCCCAGATAGCAAGCCACTTCTTATCTGTAAGTGCTTCCCTATCTAAGATATTAGAGAACCAGTCAAGGTTAGCATATGTGCCTACAACCTCAAAGCCAGCTGCCTTTAAATCATCAATAACGATCTGGCAATATCTAGTGTATGCTTCTCCATTAGTGCGAGGATCTTTGTTGTTTCTTACTTTGTATCCATCTGCATCTTCCATATCCAGGTAAATACCTAATGCTGGATTATAGCCAGCAATCATTCTTAAGATATGTGCAGCTTCACTATGCGCCTCCTCTTCGTTGAGTGCATAACTATAAAGATATACAGCATACGGTTTACCTATTCTTTCAAGCTCCTGCATATTTCTTATAGCCTGCTTATCGTCCTGTGATTCATAATTAGAGCCATATCCTACTCTAACAATTGCAAAATCAATTTGCTCCTTGATAATGTCCCAGTTAAGTGTTCCGTTGTTATCGCTAATGTCAACTCCTCTAATACTCATATTATTTATCCTTCTTTCTTTATACTATTTAGATTCAAAAAAGGAAGGCTGTTACACCTTCCTTAAATAATAAATATTCTTGCTTTAAGTATCACTTTTTTGTTATCTGTTTATATGCCTGATTAACACCTGTTGATGCAAGTCCTGACACAATACCAACTGCAATTGCATTCATAATGTCATTTGCAGGAAAATCAGGAATAACAAACATTCCTACAGCTCCCAAAATGCCACCTGAAACACCTACAATTACAGGAATAGCTTCATCCTTAACCTGCTTAACCTGCTTTGCTGCAGTACCAATCAAATAAGTAATAACCACAATTGCAAGAACGGTTCCCATTTGTGTAATATCCATTTTAATCACTCTTACCCTTTCTTCTCTAAATCTTCTATTCTGTGATTGGCGACCTTGATCTTTTCCTCCTGAAGCGCGGTCAATTCCTCAAGCTTAAATGTTCTTTCAATAACATTGTTATGCTTATCAACTCGTTTTGTTAACTCGGACAGTTTATAATCAATCAATGTTATGGTCTTATTGTGCATTACATAGTTATTAATCAAGCAAACAACCAATGTAACAACTGCTGTTATAATAGCTTCATTCATGTTTTTTCTTTCCAATCTGTTGCACCTTGCATTGAAAAAGCACCTCAGATATCTATTAGAGATATACCAAGATGCTTTGTCTTTATATTCTATGTATTTTTGTTCCATCCATTTGCCTAAAGCCCTCTTTAGTTCACTCAGTTAAAATGTTAACTCGTCATCGTCCATTTAATCAGAGAATATAATTGATAACCCCATGCTGA
>CAKOSD010000150.1 GCA_934101745.1 uncultured Bacilli bacterium
ATCATATTATCATAAAATCAAGATATATTATAACTCAATTTGGAGCAAAAATCTCCACACTTATTCTACACTAACTAAACAAAAAAAGATAATAATTAGTATTACTATTTTTAGTAACATATTATTATCTTTTAAGGGTTAATTTTATTTAGTACTTGTTAAACTTAAGGTACAATCTTCCCCATTTATATCATAATGATTAAGTGTTTCTTCTAAAGTTAGATTATCTGCTAAAGTTTCGGTCTTAATAAAGTCGGCATATTTAGTAAAACAAGCAAGAATCTTAGATGAACCACTATAACTTACATTAATATGGTCTTGAATATCTAAATCCATTTCTTTACGCATATTTTGTAGTTTAGAAACTATTTCTCTGGCCATACCTTCAAGCAATAATTCCTCTGTTAAAGTTGTATCTAAAATCACAAAATCATGACCATTCATAGCAACATCAAAGCCTTCTTTAGCCTCAATTCTTATATCAATCATTTCGGGAGTAATAGTCAAATCTTTCTCTTGGAAAGTAACTGTTAATTCTTCTTTGTTATTTAATTTTAACTTGTCTTCTTCGCTTAAATTCAATAATAATTCTTGGTAGGCTTTAATGTCTTTACCAAACATGGAACCGGCTACTTTAAAATTAGGTTTAATCGTTAAATTCATATATTTACTTAAATCTTTGGTAAATTCTAAAGTCTTAACATTTAATTCTTCGGTAATAAGACTAGTTAAATCTCCTAATAGATTCTCTAATTTGCCATCGATAATAACAGTAGCAAGAGGAATTCTTACCTTAATTTTACTATCTTCTCTAGCATTACGTCCTAAAGATATTAAATCTCTTACTTTATCCATTTTCTCTTCAATAAGAGGATTAATATATTCTTCATTAACAACGGGATAAGAACTTAAATGTACTGATTCAGCATTGGTTAAATTTCTATACATTTCTTCGGATAGATAAGGTACTATTGGGGCTATTAGTTTAGATAGACCAACTAAACACTCATAAGTAGTCTTATAAACAGCCTTTTTACTAGTTGTAAGTTCACTAGCCCAGAAACGATTACGATTACGACGAATATACCAGTTAGATAAATCCTCGCAAACAAAATCAGTTAAGAAATGTACTACTTTATTTAAATCGTATTCATCAAAAGAGGCTCTAACATTTTTAACTAAAGTATTGTATTTTGAGATTAACCATTTATCAATCAAATCTAATTCCTCATATTTAACATCACATAAGTCAGTATCAATCTTATCAGCATTAGCATACATAACAAAGAAATTATAAGTGTTTTTAAGAGGATTAAAGAACTTAGAGTGAACTTCTTTTAAACCGTCAAATGAGAACTTAAGTGGGGTCCATACAGGCGAAACATAAGGTAGATAAAATCTTACTTCATCAGCGCCATATTCTTCGATAGTCTTGAAAGGCTCTACAATATTGCCACGGGATTTACTCATCTTTTTACCTTCACCATCTAAAAGCAAATCATTTACTAAGACGTTACGATAAGGGGCATGACCCATAACAAAGGTAGAAATTACCATCAAAGTATAGAACCAACCTCTAGTTTGGTCAATTCCTTCACAAATAAAGTCAGCTGGAAATTGAGTTTCAAATAGTTCTTTATTTTCAAAAGGATAATGGTACTGAGCAAAAGGCATCGAACCGGAATCAAACCAACAGTCTAAAACATCAGGAATACGTTCCATAACGCCACCACACTTTGGACAGGTTAAATGAACATTATCAATATAAGGCTTATGTAAGTCAAAGTCTTCTGGTAATTTATCAATGCTTCGATTTCTTAATTCTTCTATACTTCCTAGCATCTCGTTATGACCACAACTACACTTGAAGAAAGGAATTGGTGCTCCCCAGAAACGACTACGAGAAATATTCCAGTCTTTAGCATTACTTAACCAGTTAGCAAATCTCTTTTCGCCAACATAATCTGGATACCAGTTAACTTCTTTATTAGCCGCTACTAGCTTTTCTTTGAAATCTGAGACCTTAATATAATAACTAGGCATAGTATAGTAAATTAATGGGGTATGGCATCTCCAGCAATGAGGATAATCATGAGTTATTTTTTGTTTTCTAAATACTTTATTGCTTTCTTTCAAATAAGCAACAATATCATCGGTACAATCGAACACAAACTTACCAGCCCATGGTCCTTCGGTATAACAGCCGTCTTTGCCAACAGGATTAATAATAGGTACGCCGTAACGATTGCACACATTAGCAT
>CAKOSD010000151.1 GCA_934101745.1 uncultured Bacilli bacterium
CAATAATATCATCCGTATCATTTATCTTACTCTTTAAAGTATCAACATCATCACTACTATAAGTTACTTCATAAGTTCTTTCATCATTTACTATCTTTTTATTAGTTAAAAAGTACGCCTTAAACCCCTCTAAATAATTATTATACCCCGTTAAATAAATATTAATAGTCTCTTTAAAATCGCCCCCAAAAACATTAATAATTTTATCAATATTAATAACCCCAATTAAAAGGAGACAAATTAAAACATTAACTATTTTAAACCATTTGGTATCTACTTTCTTTTTTATACTTTGTTTAATTAAAAACCATGCCTTACTTTTCATATACATCCCCTACTTTACTTATAAATATTTCATTTAAAGAGGCCTCTTCAACATTAAATTTAGTAACTTCTTTAAAAGTTTTAACGACTTCAAATACTTTATTTACTACTGTATCATCACTTATTTTAATGATGTAAGTATCAGTACCAGCTTCTTTTATGATATCAAGTACACCATCAATATCTTTTAACTTATCAACATCACCCTTACAGCATAGTTGAATATTTTTCTTCCGATACTTTTTCTTTATATCCTTTAGGTTACCTTGTAAAACACTCTTACCATGTACTAAAATAACTAATTCATCACAGAATAACTCTACATGTTCCATTCTATGTGAAGAAAAGATAATCGAAGTACCCTTATTCTTTAACTCATTAATCATCTTCATAAATTCTTCAACATTAATAGGATCAAGACCACTAAACGGTTCATCTAAGATAAGTAATTTAGGTTCATGCAAAATAGCCGTTATAAACTGTACTTTTTGCTGATTACCTTTACTTAATTCTTTTATCTTTCTATTTTTATACTCACTTATCTTAAATCTTTCTAATAAGACATCCAATCTTTCTTCAATAGTCTTTTTATCTAAACCTTTTAAAGTTCCATAAAAGATAGCCTGTTCTAAAACCGTAAGTTTTAAAAGTAAACTTCTTTCCTCAGTTAAAAAACCAATTTTATCCGTAACACTATAATCAATTGGTTTCCCATCTAATAAAATAGTACCTTCGGTTTTATCCAGCAAGTTAATTATCATCCGAAAAGTAGTAGTCTTTCCAGCGCCATTAACCCCAAGTAAACCAAATATTTCCCCATCTTTAACTTTAAAAGACAAATTATCTACCGCTTTAAAATCCCCATAATATTTTGTTACATTCTTAAGTTCTAACATTTTAACCTCTTAACTTTTCTAAAACTTTAACTTTTCAATCAAATAATACTTTATTATTTCTAATTCTGGCCGCGAAAAGTTGGCATATTTACCAATTTTATCTAAACTTATTTCATCCTTCATCATAAGATATGCCACATAAATAGAATTACTTACTATCTCTATCTCTTCTTTTTTAGTAGTAAAAGCCAAAGCCAACTTATTTATCGCTGAGCCTAATTCTAAAGATGCCTCACAAGTTTCATCTGTTTCTAATTTTTCCCTTTCAATAATATATTCTTCATTTAAGATATCTTCTAACTTTTTAATAATATCTAAATTATTACCCTTTAAATCCAAAAGAATTTTTGTCTCTGAATTATCAGTTGTAACCAACATCTTAATCACTTTTTTTGTCATAAAAAGTCCTTTCTAAAAACACTTACTAATAGTTATTATCTTTACTTATAACAACTTCCCGCAAAATTTAAGTTTTACTCTTATATAATAACACACAAATTCCCCTCTAAACAATTCTTAAATTACTTTTTCTCTTTAAAAGATAGCCCTTATTTCTTTAATCTAATCCTAACTAATTTTTAAGAATAAAGAATTTAAAACAAACATAAAATTTATTAAAGAAAGAGGAATTTTATGAACAAACAAAATCTATGGTTTATAACTTTATTTAGTATTATTTTAGTCTTAAGTATTTACTATATTAGTATGCCTTCTAATATCTTAGAAGAATATACTAGTAATACCAGTAATAATAACGATACCACGGTAAGTGAAATTACCCCCCAAACCTCTCTCGTAGCCTTACGAGTTGCAAGTGATGAAGAACTTTTAAATAACATTAATAATCTCCAAAATACTATTACTGATAAAGAAAAAACAGTAGCCGAAAAAAATAATGCTTATGAAGAACTAATGACCTTAAATGAAAATAAAGGTCTAGAAGAAAATATTGAATCTAAATTAAAAGAAAAATTTGAATATGACTCCTTCGTTAAAATAAATAAAGATCAAATTAATATTGTTATCTCT
>CAKOSD010000152.1 GCA_934101745.1 uncultured Bacilli bacterium
CTGCTTCTTCTATTACTTCAATAGTATTCATTACTGTATCATCTATATCAATCCCAATTTTCATTTTTTTACCTACTCATTAATAATTTTAATGCTTCCTTGATTTGACTTTCTAATTCTTTAGTGGCATCTACTTTAGGTAGTATAGCCTTGATGTCGGCTTTTTTATAACCTAAAGACTCTAAGACACTTACTAATTCATCTAAATCATTAACGGCAAATAAATCTTGATGATCAGCCAGTTTCCCTTTTAAATCTAAGATAATTTGTCTGGCTAACTTATCACCTACTTTAGGAAATTTAGTTAAATAAATTAAGTTTTCTCTTTCAATAGCCTCAATTACATCATTAGTATTACCGGTAGATACCATCGGTATCGCCATTTTAGGCCCCAATCCTTTAACATTTATTAATCTTAAAAACAAATTTTTCTCTTCTTTTTTCTTAAACCCATATAGACTATATTCATCTTCTCTAATATAGTTATATAAATAAATCGTATATTCTAAAGATTCTCTATAAACATAAGGATTACCAACAAATATTTGATAACCAATCCCATTATTTTCTAAAACTACATAGTTACTACCAATTTCTTTTATTATTCCTGTTATATAATTTAACATATTAATACTTCCTTTTCTTTCTCATATTATCAACCCCTCCAATCTTTGTCAAGTAAGTTTAAAGAGTATTACTAAACTTCTTTTTTAGCTGGAGGTTTTCTTAAATTTACCCCAAATAATATCAAACCAAAGTTAAAAAAAGAACCTTTATCTAACATAATAAAGGTCTAAAAAGGCTTCTATCGTCTTGGTATCCGTACTACCACTAAAGGTATGAACGACATTACCATTTTCAATTATATAAGTAATTGGCGTTCCCGTTACAACTAAAAAGTTACCAATATTTTCTTCTTTACCCATCTTACTTATATTTACTTCATAAGCACTAATACCTAGATTACCTAAAGCCTGTTTTAATTCTGGTAAAAATTCTTCACAATAACTGCATCCCGTCTTCGTTACTACTAATATACTTCTTTTCTTAGTTTGAAATAACTTTGTAAAGTCTTTATATTGTAACTCGGTTAAGGCTCCAGAAGTCTCTGGTAAGGTATCTAAAGTAACTTTACTATCTAATTCTTTTATTGGTACTTTATCTACTTGCGAAGCATGAGATGACGTACTTTCTAAATTAGTTGTAACTTTATTAACATCTCTATTATTTAATAAATAATAAATAGTAAATATTACTAACCCCACAGCAACTAAAGTTAAAATACCCGCTAAAATAACTTGTATCTTTTTCTTCATTTTTTATACTTCTCCTTTAACTCTTAATGATTTAAAGACTTTTTTCCATAAATCTTTACTTGAATAATTTAAAATACCTACTTTATAAACTCTAATCCCATATTTAAATATAACTAGACAACTTATAAATAAAACTAAAGCCGATATGCCTAAATCTACTAAATTAGTTTCCCCTAAAATATAAGTAATAGGAGCCACCATGGAAGATAAGAAAGGTAGATAACTAATTATGCGAATAAAAATTGAACCTTTAAACGCGGCGGCCATAATACCAATATAATAACCTAACATTAAGATTATCATTAAAGGTGTTTGTAATTGCTGAAAATCTTCGGAAGAGGTCGTCATGGAGGCTAAAACTCCCGCTAAAGTCGCATAAACAAAAAACGATAATAAGAAGATTATAATTAAGATTGGTGCTCCTTTAAGTAGTAAATCTATCGTCCCACTAGCCTGTAGAGAATTAAATAAATTACCAATGATATTCGAATCCCCAAAGCCATTACCAATCCCTCCATGGATTAAAAAGCCAATCCCACTATATAATAGTAATAATAATGATTGCATAATAACAAAGATACTAGAACTAGCAATTTTACATAAGAAATGCACTTTAGCCGGAACATTAGAAATAATTATTTCCATCCCTCTAGTAGTTTTTTCATCATTAATCTCGGCCCCAATCATCTGCACCAATAAAACAATTAACATAAAAAATGGTACTAAGAAAACTACTAAACTCATATTGGTCGCATCTTCACTAGCCGTTATCTCTTTTTCATTAGTAACTACTCTATTAATACTAATTGGACTAGTAATCTTAGCCATTTCTTCACTAGATAAACCCTTATAATTTAAGGCTATACTACTTTTCATCCCCGTTAAACTACTACTT
>CAKOSD010000153.1 GCA_934101745.1 uncultured Bacilli bacterium
GCTTTTAAGCGATGCAGTAATAAGAGCCTTATAAGGCGACAGAGAAAGACCACCGGCTAAGCCGGTGGTTGTTTATTATTGTTTTAAAAAAGTAAATAGACATTATTTATAATATATTATATAATTATATATAGATAAAAATAGAGAATAAGGAGTCATTATGAAAATAAAAAATTGGTTACGTATCGCTATATTTACTAGTTTAGCCATCATTTTAGTAGGAGCATTTACATTTTTTAGTATTAAAATTAATAAGGCTAGATATACAGATTTTAAAGATGCTGGGTATGTAATAAGTACTAACTATGCTAGTGGAAGTGATACTACGGATATTAATAGTGAAAAGTATTATTTTAGTGAAAATACAAGTTATTTTAAAAATAATAATTCTACTTATAGTTTTACTAATTCTTCTAATGAAGGAGTTAATATTAATAATGATAATTTTATTCATTATAATGATGGTTCCTTAGGAGTATTTAAAACATCAGCCTTACTTAATCTTAATAATTTAGGCGATAATATTATTAAGTATTATAGTCTAAATAATAAGAATTATTTAACTAAAGAAGGTAATCAATATTTAGCAAAAAGTGTTTCGGAAAATATTTCTTTTACAAATTTTTTAATTAAAATAAGTAGTACTAAATATATGTTAGTTGCTCCCCAAATTAATATTCATGTTAAAGATGAGGTACGTACTATTAATGATTCTTATCTGGAACTTCAGTATTTTGATGGTAATATTATTCGTTTAGAAAATAATAATTTTAAATTACAAAGTGTAGCCTCTGATTTTTATATTGAAGTAGGCGATAATATTATTATTGATTTAAATAGTAAGAATATCTATTTAAATAAAGAAAAAAAGGTTAATTTAGAAGAAATTACCATTGATAGTAATGATCATATTGATTTAGATATCGAAGATAATAGTAATTTTGCTACGGAAGATGAAAAGAAAAAACAACAAGAAGAAGAAAAGAAGAAAGCCGAGGCTGAATTAGAGAAAGCCAAAAAAGAATTAGAAGCCGCGCAAAATAAAATTAAAGAAGATATTAAGAGTAACTTTAGTAGTGAAAATCCTATTAATGGGATTACCAACGGCGTAGTAAGACCTTCTTCACCTGATAGTAATGATGAAATAATAGATGGTACGCTAAATTCTAAAGATCCTAGTTTTACGATTTCTAAATTTGAAGTAAGCGCTAACGGGGTTGTTGCGGAGATTAAATATGAAGATAAATCTAGTGTTTTAGTAGGCAGTCCCACAGTTAGTTTAATTGATGCCGGTAATAATAAAATAGTAGATGCTATCCATTTAAATACAGGTTTAACTAGTGTTACTTATTCTAATGAAACTTTAAGCCAGAGTACTAACTATGTTTTAGTAGTTAATGCTAATTATAATAAAGATAATGAAACGGTTAATAAAGATTTTATTCAAAAATCGTTTGTGACAAAGTCTTTAGGTATTAATTTAGTTAAAGATTATTTTAGTACTACCGCTCTAAATTTTAAAATTAAGTTAAATAGTGATTGTACGGTTAAGACTTTAACGGCTAAACTATATAATGAAAGTGGTACTTTAGTAAGCAATCAATTAATAAATACCGAGTCCTTACGAAGTGTAAATCTTACTTTCGATAATTTAGATCCTAATACAACTTATAATTTAGAGTTATCAGATTTTGTTTATAAAAATATGGTTATTTCGGATAATTTTAATATTAAAGAACAGTATAAGACTTTAAAAAGAAGTCCGAAAATAGGCAGTACTACTTTTAGCGTAGATAAGATTAATTCTAAGTTTGTCTTAGAGGCTAATAATATTGAAGATAAAGATAATGGTATAGTTAAATTACGTTATGAAATATATGATATGCGTACATTAACAGGTGATAATACACCGGTACCGGTTAAAACCATTGAGACTTCTTCTTTAGGAAGTGTTGATGTTAATGTTGATGGGGAGAGTATTGAAAGATCAGTTCCTTATACATTTAAAGTATTTGCCGTATTTAATGATAATGAAAAAGAAGTAGAAATTGAACATGGTTATCCTAAAGAATATATGCAGTTAGACGGTAAAGTTCATCCTAGTGTTGAGTTTAAGAGTGAAAATGTTACTTATGAACGAATTAGTGGGATTATTCAAATTAATGATTTATATGGAACGGTTAATTATTATAAAC
>CAKOSD010000154.1 GCA_934101745.1 uncultured Bacilli bacterium
GTTATAACTTCTTTAGCCTGTTTTGCAACTACATCATCTAAATATTTAGTAGTATCTAAATCAGACCTTGCGGCTAATTGACCCAGTATTTCCTGTTCTACTTTACGCCATCCATTCATTTGCTCTTGGTAAGCAGCATTTCTTTCTTTATAAAGATCATCTATCTGCCTCTGTAAATCTGCTGACAATTGTTCACTGGCACTAAGATTTTGTCCCATCTTATTTTCTTCTTGATTTTCCTCTTTCTTTGGTTTCTTAAATCTATCAAAAATTCCCATAAAAATCACCTTAATTCTATAATACCATTAATTTTTAAAACCCCAAAGAAAAAACTCCTCCCTTAAGAGAAGTTTCTTTTCTTATAATAAATACTTTTTAAAGTAATACCTAATAAAGATAAGGCAATACTAATAATAATAATAGTTATTATAAATATATATTTACCACTAATACTATCGGTATCTTTACCCTTATATTTCTTAATAAAACTATTTTGTAAAGTACTAGTCTTATTAATAACATCATTAACACTAGTAGAAGCATTTTCTTCGGATACACTACTACTTGTTATATAAGGAATATTATATACTTCATAATCTTTCTTTAAGGGGTTATAACTAACTGCATAATTATCGAAAGTATTAGTTGTACTTGGATTATCACCACTTACATTAGAATTATATCCAGTATAATTAATAACTTTATTAATATCTAAATTAGTTATAAATTCATTAGTGGCCTCATAAGACTTTTCTAAACTTACTATCTTTTTATTCTTACTATTATTACTTAAGTAATCCTTCATAAAATCACTAATAGAAACTTTAGGTTTATTTTCCCTACCTTCTAAAGTTACAATATCTATTTTTTGTCCATTTTTATAATTAAAGGCATAATAAGTATTATCTTGATATTTAACTAAAACGATACTACTATCATCATTAATATTACTAGTCATATCAATAATATTTTGATTAATAAAATCATCTGGTAATTTAATATCATTCATTAAAGATGTTAATTTACCATTTACTAAAGTTATTAAGACTTTCTTATTATTATAATTATCTATTATTACTTTATTTTTTAAATTATCTAAGTTAGAACTAATCATTCCCATATTAATACCTTTTATAAAGATCTGATTATCCATTTTCTTATTATCAATAGTCGAATAAGTACCATAAGTATTTATTTTACTACCTCGATATTCATAATTTACTATTTCTACGGGTTTATTTAGTTTTTCAAAGTTCTTAATATTTACTTCTTTAATATCACCAGTATAAATATTTAAAATATTACCATCACTATTTAATGCCTCATTATTATATAAATGAATATAATTACCTAGTAAGTTTCCATTATTACTAAGGATATTACCATTATCTAGATAGTAATAATAATCATTTAAAGTATTAATAGTATTTCTTAAAGTTTCTTTTGTTACGGTATATTCTTTTTTATAACGACCATTACTTACCGTATAAGTTAAATCTTCATTATAATTATAATAGATAGATAAAGTATTACTATCAATTTCGTAAGTATGACCATTAATAGTTATATTAGAACCAGTTGTATCAAAATCGAAGTTTAAAGTATTTATCCCACTAGGATAGATAGTAACATTAGGTAAACTAACAAATCTTCTAGCCATTAGGCGCGATGCAAATTTAGTAATAGAACCGGTTGGTAATAAGACTTGATAATTATTAGCCAGAACTCCGCCATTATAAGGGTAATACCCTTTATCAACACTAGAATAATTATAAGCACTAGAAGAGTTTAAGTAAGATTTTACTAAACTATTATTTTTTAAATTATCTAAGGTTATATAAGAAATAGTATCATTTAAACCAACAACCGTTTGCGGTGCTGTTAAATTATTTATTTTAGAATTATTATAAACAAATATATTCTTAGAACCTTTAACTAGTAAGTCGCCTGATCCAACAATAATCCCACTAGATTTATTAGAACCAGTTGTATTAACATTAGCCGCAATAATATTATGATGAATTAATCCTAAAGAAACATCTGTGGCTTGATAAATGCGCCCAATTAAACCACCAGCCTCAGCATCGGCCGTAATTGTTGAACTGGCAACCACATTATTATATAGGCTTACTCGTCTAACATTTTCATCTTCTAAAT
>CAKOSD010000155.1 GCA_934101745.1 uncultured Bacilli bacterium
ATAAAAATAATGTTTTTATAACTTCTCCTACAACTTTAGTAAGTACTTTATCAACCATTAGTATGATTTTGCAAAACATAAAAAGAGATAAATATACTAAAGTTATTGCCAAGGAATTATCGCTTTTAAGTGATGAATTTCAAAAATATCGTGTGCGTTGGGATAAGTTATCTAAAAATATTGAAGCGGTATCAAAAGATGTTAAAGATATTAATATAACCACGGATAAGATTACTTCAAGATTTGCTAAAGTTAATGAAGTTAATTTACAGGGGATAGAAAATAAAGGAAGTGATTATAATGATGAAGAATAAGGGTTTTAAACAAAATAAGGCTAAGGTTAATAAAAAAGATAATTTTAAAAATAAGTGGTGTCAGAAAATAAAAAATAATTGGCAAACTATTTTAGCTGTGTTTTTATCAATAATAGTTATGTTTTATTATGTAGATAAAAAGCAAGGATATCATGAGGATGAAATGTTTTCTTATGGATCAAGTAATTATAAATATGATAATGTTTATCGAAATTATGGGTATGCTCAAGGTAATATGGATATCTTATATAAAGAGGTTATAGGTAGTCATGATGTTAATAAATTAATAACTTTTCTAAAGGATAAACCTAATAATAATTATCCGGAATTTTCTAAAAATGAGGTTCTTTTTAAAGAAGTGCCAACCTGGAAAAGTAATAGAGATGCTCATGATTATTTAACGATTGGTAAGGGTGATGTTTTTAATTATCGTTCTGTTTATATTAATCAAGCCTTTGATGTTCATCCCCCGTTATTTTATTTCTTGATGCATTTAGTATCCAGTATTTTTTATGGAAAATTTACTAAGTATATAGGTTTTACTTTAAATATAATTTTCTTTTTAGGAACGTTATATTTTCTAGATAAGATATGTAAAAGAATGGGGAAGAAAGACATTAGTGCTCCTACTATATTACTTTATGGATTAAGTATGGGATCTATTAGTACGGTAAATTTTCATCGTATGTATATGATGCTAACATTCTTTAGTATTTGGTATTTTTATTTAACGGTGGATTTAATTAAAAATAATTATGTGATAAAGAAAAAATGGCCTTGGATATTATGTATCTTAGGGGGATTTCTAACGCAGTATTATTTCTGTATATATATTGTTTTAGTCTTTATATTAAATGCTATCTATTTAATAAGAAAAAAAGAATATAAAAATTTAGGAAAATATTTATTAGTTCATGTTATTCCGGCTATTATAGGGATTGCATTTTATCCGGTTAGTATTTATCAAATATTCTTTTCTTATCGTGGATTTGGTGCGGAAGATACCGGAAGAAGTATATTAACCAATTTAAAGTATTATAGTGATGCTATATTAAAGATGTTTAATTTAGAAAAAATAATTATTTTATTGGTTTGTTTCTTGTTTTTAGGAATGGGATATTATTATGGACAAAATAAAAAGTTTAAAGATCAAAAGATTTTATTAAACTTATTTATACCGATGTTTATATATATTGTTATTGTGGCTAAGATTGCTCCTTTTTTAGGAGAAAATTATACTTCTAGATATATAATGTTATTATTTCCGTTGTTTGCTTTATTAATGATGTATTTATTTAGTTTATTTTATAATAGTAAGTATTTTAATATTATTAGTATAGGAGTAATTCTTTTAATAAGTATTAATGGATTTATGACTAAGAGTCCTACTTACTTATATCAAGATTATAGTAAGAGTATAGAGTTGGCTAATAATAATAAAACAGTGCCTTTTATTTATGTTTATGATAATTATTTTACTCATTTATCAGCAATGCCAGAGTTTGATATTTATGAAAAGCATTTAATTTTAAATAATAATATTTATGATTATAGTTTATTAAATAATGATGAAGTTTTAAAAAATAATGATAGTATTATAGTATGTGTTAAAAATTGGTTAGATAAAGATAAGGTTATGGAAAAAATATTAAGTAATACTAAGTATAAGAATAAAAAAGAAATATTATATTTAAATAGTGATGTTGAAAGTACTTATTATCTTTTAACTATATAAAAAAATAAAGTCTTAATTCGAGGGGGATTAAGGCTTTTTAACTATATATTTTATCAATACAATCT
>CAKOSD010000156.1 GCA_934101745.1 uncultured Bacilli bacterium
AGCCATGGCGCTTGTTATGACAACTGGAATGTTTATAACAGGCAATGGGAATGTGGTAAAGAGTTATGCTGATGAAGCAGGAACATATTTGAATGAAAAGTATGTTCAACAAGTGGATAATGGACAATATAATAATGGAATAACATATGATGATGGTGTTATTTTAGTATCAAATGTATCAGAATCTACATATTCATCAAGATGTAATCTTAATAAAAAGGTATCATTATCTTCGGATTCTGTTTTAGCATATTATGATAAAAATGGTAAGAATCATGTTTTAGAAAATAAAGATTCAGATGGAAATAAAAAATATGATGCAATTTATGGAACAGTTTCACAAATGTCATATAAGTATACTATTGTTGAGAAGGATTCAAAATTAGGAACAATAGATAATGCTGGTAACCAGATAACATTAAATAATAAAGAATGGTATGATGATATAGATTTATACGAGACGGAAGAAGGAAAATATTTATATGGTCTCAAGGAAAATAAAGGTGATAAAATATTTGACTATACACTTGTAGATGAAAATGGAAATGTAATCTTTACAAAAAAAGACTGTACATATAAATATGCATTTGCAAGATGGATAACCGATGTATATAAGACATATTTTATGCTTTTTGTTGACGCAGAAGGTTATGCAACATTAGTCGATGTCAATGGAAAGGTATGGAGTGAAGGGAAAAAGTATGTAAAAGTTGGACCAACGGGTTGGTCAACCAGTCATATGGATATGACAGCTGTTTTAGTATTTGATAATGAATATGGATATTATAATTATACAACAGGCGAAATGTATGAGAAGCCAGGAACTGTAAGACGTTCTAACTCTAATGAAACTAGATATATGGTTAATAATGATGGTAAAACATATGTGTATGACCAATATATGGAAGATGAATTAACAATAGAAGGTGAATATGCAGATTTAGCTATAATTAATAGTACAGGCAAAGGAAAAAGTGCTTATTTATTAAAAAATTCTGATAATAAATATGTTAATGGTTGCAATAAGGATGGAAGTAAATGGTTTGATGAGGATTTTGAAATAAAAGATACTAACTTAAGCATGAATAGTGCAGAAGGAGTTATCCTTACATACGATGATAATAGCAAATATTTTGTCCCGGATGGTGGGGGAAATAAATATCTTTTATCAGATTTACAGTCAATAGCGATTAATAAAATTAAATCTGTTCCAGGAAATGAGAATGTTGCATTAAATAATATGGCATATGTCCTGGCAGATTTTGGCGTTGTTTTTTATATAACTATAAATAATGTAAAATACAGCGCTGTTGTAACTAAAGCAAGTGGTTATAAAGATGCTGTTTATCTTGAAGATGGAATAACAGGTTATGTAAGACGAAGTTCTGGTATTATTAACAAATCTGGATATATCTATTTATCATCTGTTGTCGATAAAACTATAACATTAAATGATGGTTCAATTGTTGAATGTAATAGGAAGATGATAAAAATGTATAATATGTATAGTGATGATTTGAATGAAATTGAAATGCCAGATGAATTATATAAAACTAAGTCATCATCAGATCCAGATTATTATTATACTGTTTCAGGAGATAAGTATATACTTTCAAATGGTGTATTTAAGAAGTCGGATTCTTCTAGTAAGCCTGGTACATATATTAAAGAAATAGGAGATACAGGATCATATATTAGGGGCGACTATACAGATAATATTATGAATGGCAGAAGATATCATTTATTTGATGCAAACGATGAAGAAATCGATATTGGATTAGATGAAATATACAATGGTAATAATTCAAGCATAAGTTTGTCTGTATTTTTAGATAAATATGTAAGGTTATACTATCGGGATAAAAATGAGTCTAAATCTGTTTATAAAATTTATACATATTCTGGAGAATATGTAATGGAATACACAGGATACATGACACAATGTGATAAATTGGATAAAACATATTATTTTGTTGATAATATGGTTATACAATTTATAGATATGTCTGGACAATTAAATGATTCAGCTTTAAGAGAAGATTCTACAATAAAGATAGAGACAATTGAGGGTACAGAAGAGAAGA
>CAKOSD010000157.1 GCA_934101745.1 uncultured Bacilli bacterium
CTTTAGTTCACTCAGTTAAAATGTTAACTCGTCATCGTCCATTTAATCAGAGAATATAATTGATAACCCCATGCTGAATGGGCATGGTTGTTAGGATGCCACTGAGGTGCTCCACCCCTTGATTTTGAATTATATACTTCATTTCCCCCATACATTTCAGCTCTCATATAATCTAAAGATGGGTAACTTTGAACCGTTGGTTGTACAAGATTTCCACTACATAAATAAATACCATTCTCTTCATCAACAAGGTTATCTTTTATATATTCATAAATCTGTATATTTTTATCATGCAAATTATTTAAAGTCTCTATAAAACTATCGGGATACTTTGAAGGACTATAGGTTCCGGTTTGGTCAATACTCATCAGTATTATAATCATGTTCGGATATTCCTGCTTAATTTTTTCAATGACTCTTGGGATATTCGTTTTATATTCTTCAAATGAACTGTTATGATTAAGGTTAATAACAACGTGTGTAGGAGTACATACGTCCCATGACTGAGCATCTGTAACCTTACTTCCTGCCGTTGAACCGACCACCAATCTTGTTTTTCCATCATTTTCCAAAGTTTTAAAGTTATCAATAAAATACCTAAGAGAAAAATCTCTTGTTTCCGGGTCATAAAAAGGATTTACGTTATTTTCAGTTTGAAAAGTTGGTAAAAACAAATCTTCAGCACTCCATCCACCCTTACCGACTGCATAACATTTTTTAATTTGTTCATCTATACTATACTTATCGGTGGCGCCATATCTATCTTCGTTAGAAGACGATGCACCTACTGACAAGTAATTACATTTACCGTCATCATTGCCATAATCTAACATTTTATCAAGTCTAAAAAAGTAGTCACACCACGCCCAATATGTATTTGGATAATTGTTATTGATTTTTCCAATGTTTGATAAGTATCCCTCTGTAACACTATCCCCTATTACCAGGACTTTTGGAAATGTATCTGCTGAACCACTTAATTTAGAAATTCTATGTATTATTGTCATATCAGAATATGGAGAACAATCGAAGAAATCTGATTTTATATCTAAAGATAATTCTTTTTCCACCTTCGAAGATTGCATTTCCGTTTTCAAAGGAGTACCTAAACAAACGTGGTCGTTATAGAAATCTGTAAATCCAATTTGCTTGTTTAATGTTGAATTGTTTTTTATAAAATGGTCAATCCATAGAGTATTTACTATCCCTCTTGTTTCGTCGATATCATTGCGTACAGAATAAACCGGAGCAGGGCTTATAATATTTATAGATTCTTTCGCTGGTTCCGCTTTTTCCTCTAAAACTAAAACCCTACTATCAATCTCTTTTATCTTTTTCCTATTTTCGTACTCTGGTAAATACTCAGTGTACTCCTCGAATACGTATTCTTCTCCATATACCAATGCGACTTTTTCAGCAAATTTTAAGTCACCGCCGATGTAATAGGAAACTACTACAGAATAGTCCCCTTCTTGATAAATATATTGTTGACCATCTACTACTCTTAACCGTTTTCCTTTTTTATCAAATACAACAAAAGAGCCTACCCCATGGGCTGCGATTTCTATTTTGTCTCCTATTATATTTTGCCCTTTGACTAATATCGGTTCTGTACATCCATAGGCGTTATTTTTATAATAACGCATTAGACCTGACTGGAGATAAACATATCCATATCTAAATTTATCAGGATTCAACAAGTTCGAAGATAGCTTTCTATCTACTTTACCGTCGAGCGTGTTTTTTAAGCCTGATTCAACTTCATCTATCTTGTTATACACTTTTGCGAAGTTATTACTTTTACACATTACAGATATTTTGTCATAACCACTCGCAACGATATATTTTACATTTGATGGGAACGATAATTTTTGGTTAGTATAGGAAGTAAAGTTACTCGTACCTGCATTGCTTAAAATACCGCATACATATTTCTTATCCTTATCAAATCCTACAACACCTGCCTTAAAATAAGTTTGACCTGTATAAAAATACTCATTATGTTCTAAAACATCAATATAATCAGTTCTTTTAAGATT
>CAKOSD010000158.1 GCA_934101745.1 uncultured Bacilli bacterium
AGCCTGAATAGGTACTTGGAATAATTGTTTAGGAATAACATCTTTTAACTTTGAAACAATTTGTTTACCGCGACTATAAGCAAAATCTTTATGAACAATAACTGATAGAGCATCAACTACCTCTTTATTTAACATGATATCCATCTTTACTAAATCACTGGCTTTATACCCAATTAGTTCATAATCAAAGGAAGCATAACCCGAAGTCGCACTCTTTAATTTATCAAAGAAATCATAAACAATCTCCGCAAGTGGTATTTCATAATGGATATTAACGCGCGTAGGATCAATATAATCCATACTTAGGTAATTGCCTCTTTTATCCTGACATAACTCCATAATTGCCCCTACATACTGGCTAGGTACAAAAATATTTGTTTTAATATAAGGTTCTTTGATTTCTTTTATAACTTGTCTATCTGGCATTTTATTAGGAGAATCCACCATAACTACTTCATTATTCGTTAAAGTAACTTCATAAATTACCGATGGTGAGGTCGCAATACAATCAATATTAAATTCTCTAGTAATACGTTCAATTACAATATCCATATGTAAAAGGCCTAAGAAACCACAACGAAAACCAAAACCTAAAGCATCAGAAGTTTCAGGTTCAAAAATTAAGGAAGCATCAGATAATTTTAACTTTTCTAAAGCCTCTCTTAATGCTGGAAACTTACTAGATTCAATTGGAAATAATCCGGAATAAACCATTGGTTTCATTGGTTTGTAACCAGGAAGGGGTTCTAAGGCGGGATTATCTTCTAAAGTAATAGTATCACCAACTTCAACCGTGGAAATATCTTTAATTGAGGCTACTACCCATCCAACCTCACCAGACACTAACATTTCTTTTTTTACTTCCTTAGGCTTATTAACTCCCAGTTCAACTATTTCGTAGGTATGACCGGAGGCCATCATCTTTATCTTATCTTTAACTTTTAAAGTCCCATCAACCACTCTAACATGAACAACAACCCCACGATAAGCATCGAAAGCACTATCAAATATTAAAGCCCTAGTTTTTTTCGTATTATCCGTTATAGGGGCGGGTATTCTTTCTACTATAGCCTCTAATAATTTATCAACTCCAACCCCAGTTTTTCCCGAACAGAGAATAATTTCTTCTTCCTTAAAACCTAAAAGATCACATAATTCTTTAGTAACCTTAGGAATATCAGCATTAGGTAAATCTATCTTATTAATAACGGGAATAATTTTTAAATCACATTCCATTGCAAGATACAAATTAGCCAGCGTTTGGGCCTCTATTCCTTGAGCCGCATCAACAACTAAAATAGCCCCTTCACAAGCCGCTAGACTTCTAGATACTTCATACGAAAAATCGACATGACCAGGGGTATCAATTAAATGGAAAGTATAATCTTCATTATGATACTTATAATTTAACTGCACTGCATTAAGTTTTATTGTAATCCCTCGTTCACGTTCTAAATCCATATTATCAAGAAGTTGCTCTTTCATTTGTCTTTTATCAACGGCCCCAGTCATTTCTAAAATCCGATCAGCCAAAGTAGACTTACCATGATCAATATGCGCTATAATTGAAAAATTTCTAATATTTTGTTGTTTCATAAAATTCACATCCAAGTAGTATTTTAACAAATTTTTTATAATTGTGATAGATTTTTAAGGAGATTATTTCAATTTTCTAAAATAATTTAAAAAGAAAGACTTATCTGTTAAGTCTCCTTCATTTCTAGATTTATTGTCGTATCTATTATTTTATCTAAAATAGTCATATTAAGACCAATTCTTTTAATATAATCTTTACCCATTTTACTTTCTAAGTAAGTTAAGACTTTATTTAAGTAATAACTATCTAGTTCAAATATATCCATATAATTAATTATAATATCTTCTATAAAATAGAAGCCTTTACTTTTAAGTAAGTTATATATTTCTATAAAGTTATTAGAATCTATAGATTTTAAATAATCTAAATTATAATTACTATATAAGATATCTAAATAAGTATCATTTAAGTATTTATCAAATATCAT
>CAKOSD010000159.1 GCA_934101745.1 uncultured Bacilli bacterium
CATCCCGAACAGAGAAGTTAAGCACTTAAACGCCGACAATAGTGAATGCGAAGATAGGAAGTTGCCTATTTTTTTTTTGCGTTAATTTGCAATATCAAGATTGATTATTTTATATTAGTTTTGATATACTATTATTAAGGTGATATAAATGGAATATAAATTTGTTAGTAAATCAATAGAAGATACATTAGAGTTGGCAGAAAATATAGAATCTGAAAAGTTCCCTGGGATGATAATTTGTCTTAATGGGGAACTAGGTAGTGGTAAGACCGTTTTTGTTAAAGGTTTTGCCAAAGCATTAGGAATAAATGAAACTATAACTAGTCCAACATTTAATTTGGTAAAAGAATATAATGGTGAAGCCAAACTATATCATATGGATGTTTATAGATTGCAAGATGCTTGCGAGACCGTTGGCTTTGATGATTACTTTGATGGTAAAGCCATTTCAATTATTGAATGGTCAGAGATAATTTGTGATTGTCTGCCAAAAGAAAGATTAGATATCAATTTTTCTATAATAGATGAAAATACCAGAGTCTTAAAAATTTATCCTCATGGTGAAAAATATGAAGAACTTTGCCAATCTGTATTATAAAAAAAACACCCAGTTTCACAAGTAAGGGTGTTTTTAAATGCGACAGCATAAATAAATAATTTCGGCTATTTATCTTTAGTAAATTGACATTCTATACTTTCAGTATTACCATTTTCATCCTGATATTTACAGGTGCAATTTCCAGAATTACAGTTACAATCGAATGCATTGGCACATTTGCTTGGGCTAGCACACATAGGTTTAATTTTAGGGACAATTCCAAAATAAGCAATAGCTACTAAAATCATAATGGCTATCTGTAATGGAATAAATTTTTTAATATTAATCTTCTTTTTCATTTAGCACCACCAAGGAAATATCAGACTTAATACCATAAGTTCTACTATTACTAATCCTACACTTATTAGTGTAGCCTTACTTAAAGATATACTTTTCACAATAATCCAACTTTCTAACGTATATTATCTATACACATATTATTATATCTGATTATCTGCTAAAAAGTATAGTGTTATTTCTTCTTTAATGCATAAATATTATCAGCAATTTTTTCCTCGGTTAATTTAGAGTATTTTTCTTTTCTTGAGTGTGAAAATAATAAATCGAGCGCTGAAGAGAAATGATTCCGAGTATTGTTCTTCATAACAACTTCAAGAGTGTGTTTTGCTTCTTTTAAAGCCTTAGTGTCATTACGGTCATGTAAATTAATTGAGGTCTCTAAAACGATATCAAACCAGCCACTTATTCCGTTAATGGTATCCATTTTCTTAGCAATAGTAATCTTAATAACATAGGTATAATTTTTAAAATAGATATCCTTTGATCTTAAAAAATTAACATTATAGGGATATTTCTTTCCATTAATACGATATTCATCAACATTTTCTAATTTTTGCGGACTTTCTCAATCAATATCTCCATCAGTAAATATTACTTCATATACACGTTTATTTACAATTTCATAAGGTTCAATTTGGAGAGAATGCAATAGACTCTCTGGCATAGTTGAACGATAATACGCTTCAGTAACCTTAAGTGGTTCATTTTCTTTTAATTCACTAATTTGTATAGTAAAATTCCTTTCTGAGTATTTATTATACTATAATCACAATAAAAAAACTAGAAACCATTTCTAGTTAATATATAAAGCCTTGAAAAATCAAGATTTTCTTTTTAATGGTGCCCAATGTAAGAATCGAACTTACTTTTAATCCTTACCATGGATTTGTAATACCATTATACTAAATGGGCATATCAAAAATATACCACATAACTAGACCACCTACAAGTGTTTTTGTAACTATTCACAGATTTTTAATTATCTCATATCATAAAGTAGGTGAGTTTATGGATTGGTTTATAAATTTAAATGTAATTATGCAAGCCTTTTTAGCGGCTTCCTTTACCTTTTTAATAACAGCACTAGGTTCAGC
>CAKOSD010000160.1 GCA_934101745.1 uncultured Bacilli bacterium
CATAAGAGAAGGGGCTAAAATTTTATTAGATGGACTACCAGAGTATTTTTACACGATACCCGCCTCATCTACCGGAAAATATCATCCTGACTTTGCTAGTGGTGAAGGTGGGTTAGTTAGACATACTAAAGTTGCTGTTCGCATGGCTTATGAATTATATCAAATAACCCCATACGATAAATTATTTACTCAGCACGAAAAAGATGTTATGATTGTGGCTTTACTCATTCATGATGGATTAAAAAAAGGCAATCCCGAGGAAAAATATACTCGCTTTGATCACCCCATCTTAGCTGCTGAATATGTTGCTGCCTCAAAAGAGAAAGCCCATCTAACCGCGGCTGAGGTACAATTAATCAGTCATGTTGTTAAAACCCATATGGGCAAATGGAACACTGATTACAACGGTAATGAAATTTTAGAAGTACCAAAGGATAGATATCAATATTTTGTCCATATGTGCGATTATTTAGCAAGTAGAAAAGTAATAAATATTAAATTTGATGATAAAGGAGAGATAATATAATGCAAAAGATGACCAATTGGGAAGAATTAGAATGGCGTGGGTTAGTTAAGGACGTTGCTGGCGCCGATATTAAAGATAAAATTAATAATGAAACTATAACTTTTTACTGGGGAACTGATCCTACGGCTGATTCCCTTCATTTGGGCCATTATTCCTCATTAGTAACGGCTAAAAGATTAATGAAAATGGGACACAAACCAATTCTTTTATGCGGCGGGGCTACTGGGCGAATTGGTGATCCTAGACCTACTAGTGAAAGAGAAATAATTAGTATTGAAACTTTAAATAATAATATTAAAGGAATTCAAAAACAAATTGATGAGATATTTGCCGGTAATGTAAAATTAGTTAATAACTATGATTGGTTTAAAGGTTATGAGTTTTTAGATTTTTTAAGAGATATTGGTAAATATGTTAATGTTAATTATATGTTAAATAAAGATATAATTAATCGTCGATTAGAAACTGGAATTACTTATGCCGAATTTAGTTATATGTTAATTCAAGGTTACGATTTTTTAAATATGTATGAAAAGATGGGATGTACTATGCAAGTTGCTGGCTCTGACCAATGGGGTAATATTACAACCGGCATCGACTTAATTAGAAAAATTTTAGGCAAAGAGGCTTATGGCTTTACGATGCCATTAATTTTAGATGCTAATGGTAAAAAATTTGGCAAAAGTGAAGGTAATGCTTTATGGCTTGATAAAAATAAGACTAGTAGTTATGCCCTATATCAATATTTAATTAATACTGATGATTCCAAAGTGGAAGAATATTTAAAAGTATTTACATTTCTAACTAGAGAAGAAATTGAAGATATAATTGCTAAACATAATGAGGCCAAAGAATTAAGATTAGCTCAAAAAACTTTGGCTAAATGTATTATTACGGACTTAAGAGGACCAGAAGAATATGAAAAAGCCTTAAAAATTAGTGAAGCCTTATTTACTGATAAAATTAACACCTTAACTAAAGAAGACATTGTTAATAATTTAAATACTGTTCCGCAAGTAGAAATTAGCGAAGGTAATATTGTGGAAGTGCTAGTTAATGCCAAAGTATTTAATAGTAAAAGAGAGGCTAGAGAATTAATAAGTGGTAATGCCTTGTCTTTAAATAATAAAAAAGTAACGGATTTAGAATATATAATTAATAAAAATGATGCCATTGAAGGAGAAATATTCTTAATCCGCAAAGGGAAAAAGAATTATTATATTGGAAATATTAAATAGAAAAAATAATAAGAAACTTGCTAAATAATATGGTAAGTTTTTTATCTTTTTGGTATCATAAAATAGTAAAGAAGTGGTGTTAATGGAAAGAGAAAATATTAATATAAAAACCGGCTTAAATAATGTCGAAGTAAGCCAAAGGATTGCCCAAGACTTAATTAACTATAACGATGTGCCCCCAACCAAAACAATCAAGCAAATTATTATTAGTAATTTTTGTAC
>CAKOSD010000161.1 GCA_934101745.1 uncultured Bacilli bacterium
GTTTTATATAATGACTCAAATGCTTGCCATTTAATTTGTCCGCGATTATGCACTATGACCACCTATTTTACCGTTTCTATCGATGGCTGTAGAATCCGGAAGTAAATTAGAGGCTTTAATAATACTGTTGTTACCATATTTTTCTTTTATTTTATCAACGGTTTCATTTAGTTTTTTATTATCTTCCACAACTTCAACATTGCTAAACAAATTGAGTTGTAAGGAAGTATCACTAATAAGACCGCCAGCCACAATACTTACTTTTCTAATTGGCATTTCATTATAAAATTTATCAAATATATTGGTACAAACAAAGTAAAATTCGTCTTCATCACTTGTAGGACTCACTTTTATACTATGATAAAATCCCCCACCGACATCTATACTATACCCAATTCCTAGACCAATTATACCTGCTTGTTTTTGATTTTTTCTAAGTCTTCGACACACGGTTTCGATAGTTTCCCTAATAATTATTTTTACATTATTACCATCGTAGTCTTTAAATAATACCTGACTATTAGAATAACTAGAACTTTTAGGGGGCATTTTAAAATCACTTATTACTGATTCATCGATGCCATTAGCGTGTTCCCACAACTCCTCACCAATAATTCCAAATTTTTTTCTTAAAATCTTTTTATCACACCTAGCGATATCGCCAATATAATACATGCCCATAGCATTAAGGCGGGCTTCCATTCTTGAGCCAATCGACCACATCTTAGATAGAGGGGTTATGGACCATAATTTAGTTGGGATATCATCATAAGTCCATTTAGCAATACCGTCTTTATATTTTTTCGCCTCAGTGTCCATAGCAACCTTGGCTAGTAGCATATTAGGGCCTATCCCACAATTGGCTGTAAGACCAGTTTTTTCAGTAATAGTTTTTAAAATTTTTTGGGCTAGATTTTTATCCGACATGCCATACATTTTAAGATAATGAGTTACATCAAGAAAGCACTCATCTACAGAATAAATATGAAGATCTTCTTCGCTTACAAACTCTAAATAAATATTTACGACTTCTTTACTTTTCTTTATATATAGACTCATTCTAGGAGGAACTATTTCGTATTTTATCCACGGAGGTATTTCATAAAGACGGGTTCGCGATTTTATTCCTTTACTTTTTAAATATGGCGTAATAGCCAGAGTAATGGCGCCTTTGCCTTGATTGGGATTGGCTACTACTAAAGGAGTGGTAAAGGGATTAATATTTCTTTCTACACATTCACAAGATGCAAAAAAACTTTTTAAGTCAATGCACATAATATGTCGTTCCATATCTAAAACCACCTCCTTAAATATTTTACTAATTTAAATAAATTTTTCTTCTTTTTTAATATTTCTTTTTAAAGTATTTATATTATACTAAATTTAGGTCCATATATGTAAAAAATTCATAGAATTTTATTTTTATCTATGAATTTTTTTCCATTTTCTTTTGGGCTCTTTCAAAGAAACTTTTCTGAACTTTTTTAGTCATATCGCTTATCCAAGTGAAGAATCTAACTATCATACTTAAAATTATTAATATTACTAGCCCAATAAAGACATATAAAACCATTAAGGCTTGTTTATTATATAGTTCAAAGGAAAAGTTTATGTTATTAGTGCCGCTCATTACATTAGCAAATTCCCATTTTAAAGTTTTACCATCTTCACTAACTTCCGTCGCATTATTACTTAAAGATTTTTCTGGTAAATTTAAAGTGAATTCATAACTTACTTTAGGAGGAACTACCATATCGGTTAAGACACTACTATTATTAGTTAGTGCATCAGTTAAATTAACATAAAAATCAGCAGTATACTTATTTTTTAAAACTTTTTCTTCTCTACTAAATATATATAATTCATTTTGAATATCACTATATAATAAATCATACAGGTTTATCTTAATATTATCACTTTGACTAACAGTATCAATATCTTTAATATTGGCACTTACTTTATAACCAAAGTTATCCTCATC
>CAKOSD010000162.1 GCA_934101745.1 uncultured Bacilli bacterium
TTACAGCACCAGCAATTTGCTCAGCTGACATTTTCATATCGATTAAATTTTTAATTATTTCTTTCTTAGAAGCAAGAGCTCCTTCAATTTTTCCAATAGCAAATCCGTCATTATAAGCAAATTTAATATCAGTATTCTTAAGTTTTTCTTTCTCTTCTTCTTTATTAACATACATTAATTCTTCAAAAATATTGGAATGTTTTTCCATAAAACAAAATTACCTCATTTAAATTTCTAATAATTATTAACTATTGTCTACAATTATTTTTATTAAAATTCTATTTTTCTACGGGAGCATTAAGGGCTAATTCTTCTTGAATTTTAATTATTTCTTTTTCTGACATGTTAACAAGATCTGCTATTTGCATGGCGGTTAAGCCAAGCTTAGCTGAGTTTTTAATCGTTTCCTTCTTAGAAGCAAGTGCTCCTTCAATTTTGCCCTCAATCTTACCTTCTTGACGAGCAATATTAACATCAGTATTCTTAAGTTTCTGCTCTTCTTCTTCCTTATTAACATACATTAATTCTTCTTCTATACTAGAAAATTTTTCCATAAAGTCCACCACCTCATTTAAATCTTCATAATCACCAGCAAGCTCTCTTGAATATTTTATACTATTCGAAGTTAGTAATTTCAAGGCTCGCATTTGCCAGTCACTTATAGTTTCATTATACGGATTATCATCTAATTTATCAAGAGCAATTCTGATAGTTTTTCCTGTATAGGGATGTCTGATTTTTAAATCTTCTTCCTGCGTTACAAACCGATTAACTATTTTTTTATTAAAAGGAAGACTGCAATTATCAAAGTTTAATTGTATAAACTCGATTGGTACATAATCCTTCCCACTTGCTTGCCTACTTAAAACTAAACGATATCCATAAAGAACATTCTTCATTACTGATGAGGGACCATCATAATTATTAGCCTCTAAATTAATATATAAATTTTCAGACACTTGTAATAATAAATCTAAAACATTTACTTTGTTTTTATAAATTTCCTGGGGTAACTCGGTATCAATAAAATAAGAATCTTTAATTAATTTATAATCAATCCCAATAAAATAAGCAATAATTTTATCTATATATATTCTAATAGTTTTACATACTGCCTTAAAAGGTCGATCTTTAATTATTTGAATCTGATAATCAGGATTTTCCTTTTTATATTTTACATAATCTACTATTTGGTTGTTTTTTAAATACATACCATTTTTTCCTTTTCTAAGAAGTACTAATATAGCGCGCCTAATTAGTCCTTCTATATATATTTATTACCGCCCAAAGTTAGATTTCCTTCAAAAATTAACAATTTTTTATATTTTTTTATCTTTTTTACCCAATTATTTACTTAAAATAAATTTACAACATCATAATAACCAGTTTTAATTGGCTCCCCTATTTCTTTAATAGGCACTAGAGTTCCTTCTAAATTATATTCAATATATCTGTCTAAGTATTTACCACACCATTCTTCACTTGGTTCATTACCTTCACCGAACATTAAAGTTAAATCAATAACCATCGCATCTCTAAAAGTAAATTCAGCCCAATCATAACTTTCGATATAAAACGCATCGTACTTTGCCACAGTTTTAAACATTCCTGTATAAATACCAATAGCATCAGTTGAATAAATAATTTCAGTTCTTGGCCAATAATCCTTTCCATCTTTCTTTGTATATCTAGTAAAATCTAAAACTCTATTTGAATGATGCCCAAGTTTTTCAACCATATTCAATATATTTATAGAATAATAATAATTATGCCCAACATTAGCATGACCAATTAAATAAATTGAAATTGACCCATCTGCATATGTTAAACCATCAGTTGAAGCGGTAATTGAACCATCTTCATTTATAATTCTCTTATATCCATAAATTTGTTCTTTTTCTGGATTAGCAAAATTATTCATCTTCACATAATACTTCCTACACTCACCACCATCTACTAAATCGCCACCCTTTTCTTGA
>CAKOSD010000163.1 GCA_934101745.1 uncultured Bacilli bacterium
GAAACTTGTATATTAAGATGGCTTCATAGAGGCGATACCATTTATGATGTTGAAGTACCCAAAGATGCCGAAAATATCAAAATAGATGGTGCTACAACAATTTATCGGACTAATAAAATTATCGTAAAAAATCCTCGCAAAGTAACGGATGATATGGCTTATGAATTTTATAAAAAAGCCAATATTCCCGATGAATCTTACGCAAAAGCATTATGTGCTGTAGTACTTATGGGATATGAAAAAACCGCTAATGCTATCTTAAAAGATAAAGTAAATACTAAAAATGTCGAATACTACTTAGAAGAATGGAATGACTTCTTTAATTTCGGTGGCGATGGTAAAAGAGATACTGCTGCGCCACTGGTTATTAATATTCATAATAAGTTATTAAACTTAAAATAAGAAAGGTGTCGTATGAAAAAAGAAGATTTTATTGAAAAATCAAAGAAAATGCTGTCTGAAGATTCTAAAAAAATAGTTTTAGAACAAATTAATCGTTTTTACAATGCCAGCAATATTAAATGTCCGCAACATACGTATAAAATTGGCGAAGAAGTGTTTTTAAAAAAAGGAACACTTTTGCATGGAACATATAAAAACTTAGAAGGACTTAAAGAAATTGTTAAAAACGGTTTAATATCTAGTTGGTTTATCGATGGGAGATTATCAAAATATCCTAGTTCGATTGGCGTATGGAACTTACAAAAAGATTATTATTTGAAAGACTATATTAATTTTTATTCTGGCGGAACAATTATGTATTGTGGGGTATTTGATGAATTAGCCAATAAAGAAGTTAGTAAAACCGCTGTAATTCCTTATGATAAGATGTCTAATATTAATGAAATATCCAAAAAATATGATTGTCATATGTGGTTAATGGAACAAACTAAGGAGGCAAGATTTATGCCCAGTCTTAACCAAGACAATGTCCAAATTGGTCTTATATTTAATGCTGATTTGATTAAGAAAAGTAACCTCTTAATAGGCGATATTTTAGATAGAGATACTTTTAACGATGATATAGTTAAAGATTTTATAAATCCTGATTACTATGAAAAGTTTATTAAAGAAAGAGCCAAAAAGGATGATTTCTTTACTAATAGAGAAAGTGCGGTCCTTTTTGGTATACCAAGTAACTTAATTGAAGGTATTTTAGTTGGCAAAACTTATGAAAAAAATCAAAATGTTTTAAAGGAGATAAAAGAAATATTACCAGACTGTTACATTTGTAATCTCGAAGGTACGGTAATATTTTAATAGTTAGATATGGAAATACTAGATTTATATGACAATGATTTTAATAAATTAAATAAAACAATTATTAGAAGAGTAGATGAAATTCCTGAAAATACTAATATTATGCTTTCATATGCCATTATTAAAAATGATGATAAATATTTACTCGAACAAACAACAAGTAGAAATGACTACAAATGGTGCCTTGCTGGTGGCCACTTACAGCATAATGAAACGGCTTTATATGCCTTAAAAAGAGAACTAAAAGAAGAATTAAATTTAACTAATATAAACCCTATTAAATTAGCAACGATTAAATATCCTAAGAAGAATTTTATCTTTAATATTTATGTTATTACCGATAAAATAAATACTGATAAATTGAAATATCAGTCAGATGAAGTAAATCAAATTAATTGGTTTAAAAAAGAAGAACTAATTAGGTTAATTACTGAAGACAAAGTCTTAGAACCCCATAAGTTTATTTTGACTAAGTATGTCTTAAATTCATAGATGCTTGACATTAAGTAAACATTATGTTAGTATATCCGCCAAGAAACACAAATCGTGTTTAGGGGGATTTTATGAATAAAAATTATGATGAAGAAAAGAAGTTTAAAATTGCCAGCGTGCTTTCTAATGCTTTATTGGTAGATGCTGCGGCCTTTGCTTTAGTGGCTTCTAACAGTTTTGAAAATTTTAAAGCAGGCCTTGTCCATAGC
>CAKOSD010000164.1 GCA_934101745.1 uncultured Bacilli bacterium
TTTAGCAACATCAAAATCAGCAGTTTCATTAACTACTAAACCATGTTTATAGTGCCAGCTTTGCATAAATTGATACATTACTTCATCTTCATAATTATAAAAGTAAGTTCCATTTTTACTTTCCAAAATCACATTTTCATTTAAGCCACATTTAAGGCAAACCTGACAGATAATAGGTTCTCCATGTTCATCAGAAAAATCCCAGTTTGGCACATTAACCCACAAATGTTGGCAATTTTGGTATTCAATATTTTTAATTTTCTTGTAAAGTCGGCGCTGCTCACTTACAATCTTTCTATTAGCGCTTATTAAGTAAGAATATTCAGCAACTGCTGGATTTGCAAGAAGTTTTTGCATTTTCTTAATATTGTCATCCTTTTGAGTGGCTAAAGTGGCATAGTCTTTCTTAAATATGGCTAGCACTACCTCGGGATATCTTCTAGCCTTAAGTTTTATCATATTATCATATCTCCAATCGTTTTAAATTTTTCCAATTGCCTAATATAATACCATAACTTTCTTTAATATAGTAGACTTTTCTAACATTTTTGTCTTGTTAAATCAACCCTTTATTATTTAGAAACTATATTTACTAAATTTTAAAATTATAGTAAAATGAGTTTGGTGATGATATGAAATACTTAATCTTAAAATTAATTGATATCTATCAAACCTTACCTCTAAACACTCACAGTCAGTGCCGGTTCTATCCAACTTGTTCTAATTATATGAAAGAGGCTATTACTAAATACGGATTATTTACTGGGCTAAAACTTGGGATTAAAAGATTATTTAAGTGTCGTCCTTATGGAAAATATGGTTATGATCCAGTACCGATATTAAATAATAAAAATAATTAAAGATTATTATATATAAAGGAGAAAAAAATGAAAAAACATAAAAATTTATTAAAAATATTTTGCTTACTATTAGGACTTTTCAGTCTTACAGGATGCTTT
This sequence comes from uncultured Bacilli bacterium, assembly GCA_934101745.1. Lineage (GTDB taxonomy): Bacteria > Bacillota_I > Bacilli_A > RF39 > UBA660 > CAG-605. Next base: position 960 of record CAKOSD010000164.1, read on the forward strand.
AAAAGAGATGATATGGAAAATATAAGTATTGTTGTTAGTACTTATCCCATTGAGTATATCGTCAAAAGTTTATATGGCACTTACTCAGATATTGTTAGTATTTACCCTAGTGGGGTTGATGTAAATAACTATGAACTTACAGATAAGCAAATAAGTGATTATGCTAAAAAAACCTTATTTGTTTATAATGGCCTTAGTGATGAAAAAAATATTGCTAGAAGTTTCTTGAATCAAAATAAAAGTATGAAGATTATTGATGTTAGTTACGGTCTTAATATTGAATATGGTAAAACCTCAGAAGAACTTTGGTTAAGTCCAAATAACTATTTAATGTTAGCAACTACGACGAAGAATAACTTAAGTGATTTTATTAATAGTAAATATTTAATTCAAATGATTGATACTAATTATAAAAAATTACAAGAAGATTTATCTTTAATGGATGCTAATTTAAGAAGTATTGGCGCGGCTAGTAAAAAGCCTATTATTACAACTACTAATTCTTTAAAATATTTAGAAAATTATGGCTTTACTGTTATATCTTTAGAAGATAGTAAAAATGGTACTACGGATTTAAAAAATAGTTTTAAAAATGGTACTTATACTACTCTATTTATAAAAAAAGGTGAAACTAGTGATACTATTACCGATTTAACCAAAAACTATAAGGCTAAAACCATAGAAGTTAATATGATGAATACTTTAGATAGTAAAGAACGCGAAAATAGTGATGATTACTTATCAATTATGAATGAATATTTAAGAAATTTAAGAGAGGCTACTACTTCTGAATAGAATAAATACTGTTAGATAATTCTAGCAGTTTTCTATTTATAAAGTGATGAAAGTGAGTTTAAGTATGAAAAGGAATAAAAATGATAATTTTAAACTAAATGTTAAAAGAACTTGGAAATATATTAAATAAGCAAGGCTAAATCTAATTGGTTATGGTTT
>CAKOSD010000165.1 GCA_934101745.1 uncultured Bacilli bacterium
TTCTAGCGGTAGGAGACCAACATTTTCAAGATAAATGTTTTGCTAAGTTAGAAGAACTTGCTCAAAGTAAGATGACTATTGTTATTGTTAGCCATAGTTTGGATTCTATTAAAAAACTATGTAACAGGGCTATTTGGATTAATGAAGGAGTCGTTGCTAGAGACGGTAAATGTAGTGATGTTATTGATGAATATTTGAAAGTTTGTGGGTAGGTGAAGAATATGAATGTATTTAAAGAATTATATCAATATCGAGAATTATTAAAAACTAATGTTAAAAAAGATATAAGAGGTAAATATAAGGCATCATTTTTAGGAGTCTTATGGTCATTTATAAATCCGTTATTACAAGTGCTGGTATATGCTATAGTGTTTCCTTATATTATGAAAGTACAGACGGAAAATTATTTAGTTTTCTTAATATGTGGGATTATTCCTTGGACTTGGTTTACAACGGTTATTAGTCAAGGAACTACATGTATTACTAATAATGCTAATTTGATTAAAAAAGTATATTTTCCAAGGGAGATACTACCTATATCCATAGTTACTAGTGGGTTAATTAACTTCTTAATATCATGTGTAATTATTCTTATTTTTGTTTTAATTGGGGGCTGTGGGATTAGTTGGCATTTGATTTTCTTACCCCTAATTGCCTTAATTCAATATGTTATATCTCTGGCTATTATTTTCTTACTTAGTGCCTTTAATGTATATGTTAAAGATGTTGAATATATGGTAACATTTATAATCAATTTATTTTTCTATGCAACTCCCGTATTATATTCAACGGAGATGTTTCAAGGATCATGGATGATCTGGTTATTTAGATTAAATCCAATGGCTCATTTAATTAATGCATATCGGGATATATTCTATGTCCATAGAGTACCCGCTCTTGGTAATTTAGGAATATTACTACTTATTGGGATAGTTGCACTAACATTATGTTATAAAGCATTTAAAAAATTAGAGAAAAGATTTGCTGAGGAAGTATAAAATGTTTAGCTTTATTATTTTACATTATAAGAATATTGAAGAAACTATTGAATGTTTAACCTATTTACAAAAACTTGATTTAAAAGATGCGCATATTATTATTGTTGATAATAATACCTTATCTACTAGTGAAGAAAAGTTAATAAAAAGATTTACTAAAGATATTATAAAATTGGACCAAAATTATGGTTTTGCTAAGGCTAATAATAAGGGTATAGAGTATGTTAAAAAGAAGTATAATTCTAAGTTTTATATTGTTATGAATAATGATGTTTATATTAGGGATAAAGATTTTTTAAACATTATTAGCAAAGATTATGAAAAGTATAAGTTTGCCATGTTAGGACCTTTAATAACCTCACCTAGTGGTGAATCTGTTAATCCTTTTCCCGTTATTAAAGATATTGATGCTTTAAATAACGAGATAAATAGATGTGAAAAATTAATTAGGATTTATAGTAATCCTTTTAGTTACTGGTTATTAAAGACAGGTATTAAAATAAAACATAGTATTAAAAAACCAGTAGTACCGGCAAATGGTAGTAAGATATTAACTAAGGCGCCGTTACATGGATGTTGTTTAATATTTAGTAAGGATTATATAGATAAGTATAAATATCCCTTTTATAATGAAACATTCTTATTTCATGAAGAAGAGTTTTTATATCAAAGAGTTATTAAAGATAATTTAATTAGTTTGTATGATCCTTCTTTAGCAGTATTTCATAAAGAAGGTTCTAGTATAAAGAAAAGCAATAAAAAGGAAAGATTAAGTAAATTATTTAGAGAAAAAACAAGATTAAAATCGTTAAATTTATTATTGAAAAATATGCAGACGGGGGAAAATAATGATGAATAAGAAAATATCCGTAATAGTAGCAGTTTATAATCTG
>CAKOSD010000166.1 GCA_934101745.1 uncultured Bacilli bacterium
TACTACCTGTTAGTAGTAAAATTGGTAGTAAAGCAGAACTTTTTACTACTAAGCCATTTTTAACACACCACAAGTTACCTCAGAAGTATGCTTTGAAGAAATCTCATACGAAATAGTCTCTGGAACATTTTTAAATACTAACACTGAAGGAAGTGCCATTTTAGTATTATGTTTCAAATAGTCTAAATGAATCACCAGAACATCTTCATCGTCTTTTTCATATATCTCAAAACAAAAAATTTGATTTATACTATCTTCATATTTCTGCTTACTATCTTCATATTCTTCTTCGACAGATGGTTGGTTAAATGGAGTATTTATTCTATAATTAATTCTTGGCGGCAACATCGGGTATCCTACATAGCCAATTACTTTATCTGTCTCTCGCATTTTAAAAACTGATTCTGTAAATTGCATTTCAATAAAATCGTCAATCGTCAAAATACCTGGTATCGGTAATTCTTCCTTCTTTACAATATTTCCTTTTCCTACATGAAGTTTCACATCAATATCTTCATCATATGTTGTTCCGTTATTTGCCAACACCAATTCTACTATCTTGTAACTATCTATGATGCCTAAGAATTCACGATATTCATCCAATTCTTCTATTTTCCAATATATATCCTTTATTTCTGAATAGTGCTGTTTTTCATCATCGTTTCCATTTAAAGATGAACCCCCACCACCCAACACCGGATTAAGCAAAGATTTTGATACAGTCAAATTTCCAACATTCCAAAATGCATCATCAATAGTTATTCCCAAACGATTTGAGAAAGATAATATTTTTTTCTTCCATTCCTCTTTTATCTCAGCATTTGATGTCAAACCTTTGAAAAAATCTGTTTCTTTCAATGTCAATTTGGTACCATCTATCTCTATTACCTTATCATTTTTTTCTTCAGATATAGCTTTTTCTTCACAATTCACTTTTTCAATACGTGGTTGCAAAACAATACTTTTTGTCTTTTCTATCCTCTCAATAATGTCCGTTTCCATTTTAGAAACAAATTTTCCATTAATATAGTCTGAATGCAAAACTGCTACACATCCTTCTTCTGAATCATTATAATCTTCAATAATTAATTTTGATTCTTTCTGACTTGATATTGTTACCTGCTTTTCTCCCATAATTATTGGCAAAAAATACATTGTGAGATGATTACTAAAAATTTTTCTAAATTCTTCGATATTACTTACTGAGGAATATGTACCATACTTTTCTTTTCCCTCATATTTTGCCTTGAACTCTTGCACTTTCTTATATTGCTCAAGATCTACTTTATTTAAATCTACTGATTCTGTAACAAAATATGTAAAAACTTGTTTTCCGGCTGAGCGCATTTCCTCAATTTCTTCTTCCGTTCCAGAACCATATTTGTCTGTTGATGTACCAAATCGTGTCCAAAATATAGCAACAGCAGCATCACAATCTCTCACAAACTGTTTATTTAATATTTCCTGCGGCCTATCTCCTGATTGGGAAAAACTACTTATTGACCAATGTTGTCCTACTATTTCAGCATTATTAAGTCTGCCGATAGTTATATTAAAACTCTCTATACACTCCTTAACCACATCAACATACTTGGTAACATCCCCAGGACATGATATCAGCAAATCATATGCGGTAATATTTTTTCTAGGCATACTATCCCTCCAATGCAATATTAATACAAAATATATTATATCAATAGCTTCTTGTTTTTTCCACCAAAAAACGCCCCAGCCTAAGCCAGAGCGTTATCCCTCTTCAATTCAAATTACCTTGAACATCTTCTGCGACATCGGTTTCTCTTTCTTCTGCTCAACCTCCGCCTGTGCCTTCCTAAATTCTTCCATCCGCTTTAATTCTTCCTC
>CAKOSD010000167.1 GCA_934101745.1 uncultured Bacilli bacterium
GCTAAAGGAACTTTAGCGTATAATGATTCCGTAGATTATACAGTTAGATTTTGGATGGATAAAGATGTTGAAGATACGGAATCTATGAATAAAATATTTAAGTCTAAAATAGTAATATCAGCAACACCTAGTAGTTGGAATCCTAAAGATGCAGGATATGATACTTTACATGATGCCATACTTGCAAATGAGTATCAAACTACTCCAGCAGATGCTATAAGTAAAATAGAAGCAAAAGGAGAACCAGATTTAAGTCAGACTGCTCCGATTATTAAGTGGCAAGAAAAAGTTGGTAGTGAAATAAGAAGAACTGTTATAAAACCAGCGCTAACTTCTATAAACATTGATGATGCAACGAGTAATTTAAAAAATTATGATACTTTGATGTGGATTTGCAAGGAAAAAAATTTAGATGCAAAAATCGGAAAATATGAATTGTCAGATTGCTCGACGCAGGATCCTACTACATTGGATTTTTCAAACGGGGAAAACTATTATTATTCGGCAGAAGGAACTTTATATAATAACTCGACTCAAAAGATTTATACATCTTATAATCTTTCTTATTATGAAGTGTATAAAATTAATGCTGCAACTAAGGAAAATGGTACTAAAATTTGGAACAATAAAGAATATGATGCTATATTTTATAATCTTGATTGTATTGCTTTAAACGAAATAGAATTAGAAAGTGATAAATCAGATAAAGGGTTATATTTAACTGACGATACTGATGGTAAAAGTTATTATTTTAGAGGAAATGTCAAAAATAATGAAGTATCTTTTGCTGGCTTCTATTGGCAAATAATAAGAATTAATGGTGATGGTTCTATAAGGTTGCTTTATAATGGTAATGTTAAAAATGCCAATGGAATCAGTAAAGGAATAAACGAAAAAATGTACCAATTTAATAAAAATGCAGATAAACCATTTTATGGTGGATATATGTACGGCAATCCTTCTGGTATAACTTATGATGAAGTATATAAAAATATAAATGATGCAGATGTAAAAAAAGCCGTTGATGAATGGTATCTTAATAATTTGCATACTGATTTTTCAAAATATTTATCAATTTATGCTGGCTTTTGTGGCGATAGAAGTTTAGTGACCGGTGATGGTGTTACGAATACTATGGATAGTTTTTTTTATACAGATTATAGATTAGAAAATAATATTGCATCTTTAAAATGTGATGATGCTAATGAAAATTTCTTGGCAAATGATTACTATACTGTAAAAAATGCTATTCATGGCAATAATAGTCTGATATATCCGATTGGTCTTATTTCCACTGACGAATTGTTATTTAGTGGTCAAAATCTATCAAAAATTAATAAATCATCTTGGAGTTACTCTTCAAGTGACTATTGGGGAATGTCAATGATTAGGTATTTAGCATCGTATAAATCTATGACGGTATCTATTTCAAGACAATTAGGTTTAAGTGGTAGTAATGATGTCAATTATACTGCTATAATTAGACCTGTCATAAATTTAAAATCAGATGTTAAAATAACCGGAGGAATAGGTACTTCTAATGATCCGTATGTTATAGATACAAGTAAATAGTAAGGATAATAATATAGATGAAAAAATTTAATAAAGATAAATATTTAAAGAAATTAAAGTATAAAAGAATATTACAAAAATATTCAAAATACTTTTATATAAGTATACCTTGTATATTATGTTTAATATTAAGTATATATTTTACCTATTCTAAATTCTTTGTATCAACTGAAGAAGAAGTAATTAGAACTACAGTTGGAGAATTTATATATGGAGATATGGTATTAAGTTATACTTTAGATGGAGTAGCAGGTACTAATACTTTTCCTAA
>CAKOSD010000168.1 GCA_934101745.1 uncultured Bacilli bacterium
TCATACCCTCACCCTTTTTATTATGTAAAAAAATATTTAATTTATGTAGTTATTTTAAAAGACCTATGTTATAATGTTTTAGAAAAAAAACGGAGGTAATATATTTTGAATAATTCCCTAAGTTTAAAATTATATAAAAACAATGATTTATATTTAGAAAAAAAGTCATTAAGTTATGCTAAAAACGATAATAAATATGAGTTTTTACTAGAAGATGTCCTAAATACTATTACTATTTCTGATGAAACCTTAGTCTTAACTAGAGATAATAAAGAATCGACATTAGAACTTATAGTTAGTAAAAACGGTAATCATAAGTGTCAATATCTTTTAAAAGAATTAGATGCTTATGTGGATATAATTGTTGATAGTGCAGAATTTAATGTTCAAAATGATAAATTAGAGTTATATTATCAGTTGGAAAGTGATGATCAATTTACCAAGTTAGAAATTAATTTCTAATTTGCATAAAAAGGAAAGGTGTTAAATTATGAGTTTTATCGAAGAAGAACAAGCCTATTGGTTAAATTTAATAAAAAAATGTGGTTTTGAAGTAGAAAGTGTAACATTAAGTCCTTCGGCGCGAAAAGAACTTGGTGATTATCAATATAATGGGGCAATGACTTTAGCCAGTAAATTACATAAAAATCCAAGAGAAATAGCCAGTATTATTGTTGAGGCTTTAAATAAAGATGATAGATACGATAATGTAAATATAGCCGGACCAGGTTTTATTAATTTCTCCTTTAAAAATCAGGCTTTAATTACTTACTTTAATCGTTTAAATAACGATATTAATTGGAATTATTATAATAATAATCAAAAAACTATTTTCTTTGATTATGGCGGCGCTAACGTGGCTAAGGCTCTACATGTTGGGCATTTGCGTTCCGCTAATATTGGTGAGGCATTAAAAAGATTAGCGCTTGCTCTAGGTAATAAAACTTATAGTGATGCTCACTTAGGAGATTTTGGTCGCCCTATTGGTCTAGTTATGACCGAAATAAAAAATAGATATCCTGATTTACCATATTTTGATGAAAATTATACCGGCGAATATCCTGAGGATTTACCTATTACTAATAATGACTTAATAGCAATTTATCCTCTTGCCAGTACCAAAGCCAAAGAAGATGAAAGTTATCTAGAAGCCGCTCGCCAAATGACTGTTGATTTTCAAGAAGGTAAAAAAGGCTTAATGGCTTTATGGAATGCTATTATGAAAATATCTAAAGAAGATATTAAACGTACTTATGATCGTCTTAACACTACTTTTGATATTTGGGAAGGTGAATATGACGGTAGTAAATATATTCCTGAAATGACTGCTTATCTTAATTCATTAGGCTTAATTGAAGAATCTAATGGCGCTAAGGTAATTTATGTTAATGAAGCAAACGATGACCATGAAATTCCGCCGGTAATTTTAGAAAAAAGCAATGGCTCTGCCTCTTATCAAACCACGGATATGGCTTGTATTTGGGAACGGATGAAAAAGTGGAATCCTGATGAGATTTGGTATTTAGCCGATGCTCGTCAAGCCCTTCATTTCGAACAAGTATTTAGGGCCGTTCGTAAGGCTAAAATTGTAAGCGAAGATACTAAACTAGAGTATATTCCGTTTGGCACTATGAACGGTAGTGATGGTAAACCTTTTAAAACCCGTGATGGTGGCGTTATGCGTTTAGAAGATTTACTAAACATGGTAACTACTGAATGCGAACATAAAATAATGCCTAGTATTACTGGCAAAGAAAGAGAAAAAATTGCGGAAATTGTTGGGATTGCTA
>CAKOSD010000169.1 GCA_934101745.1 uncultured Bacilli bacterium
GAATGATATAATATAGCTTGTCTAGGGCGGTATTATATCATAGGCACTGCTTATGTAAGTATCGTAGTAAAAGCTCTTGTGTTCCAGCACAGGGGCTTTTATTTATTTTGTCGGACCATCTCGGTGAAGTCAGCGGGATGGTAATTTATTTTTTAACACATCGTTTGCAAGGTACATATCCCTTTTCTATTGCTTCCTCCGTATCAATTTCGAAGGCATCTTTTATTCCACTGCAGTGGTTAATAGAATGATATTTATTGCTATTATTGGTTACATACACTATATCGTGAGGTACAATATTCATATTAAGTATCTGACCTAAATATGTTGTATCTTGAGGAAAATTACCGCAGTGTTTGTTAATCTGTATCTCTAACGATTTGAGGAGAAAGAGATAAGGACTTTTATAATCCATCAAACTTAATAAAAACAATAATTGACTAAAACCAGGTGGGGTAGGTTCAATGCCATTGACAAATATCTTTTCTTTGCGAAGGGTATAACTGCATTTATGATTATAAATGCGTCCTCCATGGGCAGCGGTATTTCTGTAATCCAAACATATAAATAATGTATCCATCATTAATGTACATAATTCTTCATCAGACATATCTAAATCGTCACTATATAGTTTATGAGCAAGCTTAACCAATTCGTCTTTTTTAAATAAGTCAATGAAATTAATAATTGTGCTAAAATAAATGCTTTTAAAAAGAATCCAAGGTGGAACATTGCCGTATTTTTCAGCATAATGTGATATTGGATTTTTATCTGTATCAAGAGTCTTTTTTAATGTATCAAGTATACCTGGTAGAGTAAATCTTTTCTTTCGTTTCTTTTTATTTCTGTAGTTTCTGTAATCCAGGTAATTTTCTTCATTAGTACCAAAGGTTTCAGCTACGACGCTGGCAGCAGTCTCTTTTATATGTTCTTCCAAATCCTGCATTGCTGACATAACAGAATTACGAAGATTCTTATCTAACATATATAGAGAATGAATTTGCTCAAATGTTACACCTGAACGATATTGTATAGATGTATCCGTTTTGATTACATAAGGTTCTCTGTAACTTTTAATGAGATTCGAATAACCAAATAATTCTAATTTGAATTTAGCATAATCAATATCATCTATAATTAAATTTTGTGATAAAAGTTTTTTAATCTGCTCATCAATTGATGAAAAAGGTATATCAGTCATATATTTCTCCTTATATGCAAAAAGAGCCTTGGAATACAATTCCAAGACTCTTCCGCGACCGCCCAGCAGTCATTCACTAATTACAAGTGACATTATATCATATCCCAAAGTCTTGTCAAGTATACCAATATATTTTAATTTATAGCGTTATATTGTAATTTATAATCCATGTGCAAAGATTTCAACAAAATCAACATCTTTGCATTGTCTGTCATAATCTCCATTTTCGATGTGTGTTAATTCATGATGATATGATTTAAGATGCTGTTCTCGGTTTAGGCGAGAATTGAGTACGATTGTAAAAGAATCATCATTATTATTAACAGTGTATGCCTTTATTGTAGGAGGCATATCTGCATAAATAACATTAGTAGTAATATTAATCATCCCCTTTATTTGACATTCTATCTATCATCTGTTTAACAAAGTCGATATCTTCTTTCTTAACCTTGCGAGAAGCGTCAAAGAGAACTTTGTATTCAGGATTCTCATACATAAACTGTGCCATATCTCTGGCATCATCATCAAGGTAGTA
>CAKOSD010000170.1 GCA_934101745.1 uncultured Bacilli bacterium
TGCTAAGGATTTATTAATATCTTCTTTGGATTTATTTTTATTACCCAATACTACTTTTATGCAACAATTTGAAAAATTAAAAATAAAATTAGGCAGTGATTATATAGAAAAATTAGCTAGTGATGAAGGTTTAATAGATATAATGTATGAAGATTAATGGAAAAATACTTGTTTAAAAAATACTCAATTTAAAAATTAGCGAAATTCTAAAACTTTTACTTACATAAAAAAATTATTTGTGTTACAATTCATATTGCCTGTGGAAACTTACGCTTATCTTAGGCGTTTTTTTCTTGGCTTGAAAGGGTTTGTTATATGAAAAAAGAATTAGATTTAGGTCATGATAAGATTAATAAACTTTTAATATGCTTTGCTGTTCCTTGTGTTATTTCTATGCTTATTAATTCAGTTTATAATATTGTTGACCAAATATTTATTGGAAAAGGAGTAGGTACTTTAGGCAATGCTGCTACTAACGTTATATTTCCTTTAGTAATATTGGCTAATGCGATTGCCGGTCTTATTGGTAATGGGGCGGCAGCTAATCTTTCGTTAAAATTGGGTGAGAAAAAGGAGGATGAGGCTAGGGCTTCGATTGGAGCATCCATTACTTTAACTTTTGTTATTTCTATTTTATTTGCTGTTTTAGCCTATATTTTCTTACCAAAATTAGTTTATATGTTTGGGTGTACGGAAAATGTTTATAATTATGCTCTAAGTTATGGACAAATTATTTTAATGGGGGCTCCTTTTATGATAATTTATTCCGTATTATCAAGTATTATTAGGGCTGATGGTAATCCTAAGTATTCAATGATTATGTTAGTAGTAGGGGCTATTATTAATATCATTTTAGATCCTATTTTTATCTTTGGTTTTAATATGGGTGTTTTTGGGGGTGGACTTGCTACAGTTATTGGTCAAGTTATATCCTTTATTATTGCTTTATGTTATTTACCTAAAATTAAGAGTGTTAAGTTAGAAAAAGATGATTTTAAAATTAATAAAAGCATTTTAAGAACGCTATCTTTAGGACTTTCTAGTTTTATTACGCAGGCCACTATTTTAGTTTTATTTGTTTTTATGAACAATATGATGACTAAATTCGGCGCCTTAAGTAAGTATGGAGCCGATATTCCTTTATCAGTTTATGGCGTTATTTCGAAAATAAATAGTTTATATATTTCTTTTGTTTTAGGAGTTAGTATTGGCGCTCAACCTATTATTGGCTTTAATTACGGAGCCGGTAATTTAGAACGGGTTAAAGAAACTTTAAGAAAAGTACTAACTATTAATTTTGCCGTGGGGATTATTTTTAATTTAATCTTCATATTATTTCCAGAGCAAATTGCGGGGGTATTCATAAGTAGTGAAGATGGAAGTTATGCGTTATTTATGGAGTTTGCAACGCTTATGTGTCATAGTTTCTTATTGGTGTGTGCTCTTAATGCTATGGAAATGACTACTTCGATTGTTGTTCAATCTTTGGGTAATGTTTTACTTGCCACCGCTGTATCCTTTATTAGACAAATTATTCTTTTTATACCACTGGCTCTTCTTTTAAGTATCGGTTTTGGTTTTGGTTTAAATGGTATTTTATATGCCGGGTGTCTTGCTG
>CAKOSD010000171.1 GCA_934101745.1 uncultured Bacilli bacterium
AAATCTTCCAAGCATTGTACTCCATCAATATCTCCGTCTATATATCTTTTCAATGTCTTTGATGCACTCACAGTCATTGCAACTATAGTTCCTGGTAAATTAGACTTTGCTATGTTTCCAACTAATTCAGATGATGTCTTTTCTGCTACTTCTTCTAGAGTTCCTTTTATTGCACTTCCTGCAAATCCAGTTCCATATCCTACAACAGCAGATTCAGCAGTATCTTTAGCAACATTTCCTAATGCTTCCTTAGCTTCTATTTCACCCTTACACATTGCTACCACATTTTTCACTAAAGATACACTTCCTCCAATAACCGCAGCTGACTCTGCAGTACTTACACCTGCTCTGTGAGAAATCTTTGTTACACTTTTGGCTGTTGATATTATTGGATGATTTGCCGCTTCTATTGCTTCTTTTCTTGTAACTGAACTTGGTTTTAGATTCTTTTTTAATTTATTAAGATTATCTATCTTTTTCTCAAGTTTTGTTATATTTTCTACATTACCATCCGCTTTAGCTCTTTCCAACTGTTTATTTAAAGAATCAAGTTCTTCAGATGCCCTATTTATCATTTTTCCATATTCATCTTTTGGCACTTCAATTGGAACATCATTATCAATATATTTCTGAAACTTAGGTGATTGTAATTTTTTTAAAGCCCTTTCAGCATTTCCAATTCCACCCGGATCTCCTTCTGAACCACCTATAAATTTCATTTGTGTTCCAGAACCTTCAATTACATTTCCAGCAGCATCTATTTCAACATGATCATACAAAGGATGGTTTGCCGGAGTATTAGCCAAATCGTCATGTCTAATTTTTCTTGTTAAATCTCCATTAATAATTTTTTCAGCATTTGCATTTGCTGTCTCTTTTACCTCTGCAGCCCATCCAGCCTTCTGTTGTTTAATAGAATATGCATATTGTTCATTTACTTTTTGTGCTTTAATTCCTTTTAGATTTTTTTGCAGATCACCATCATATGCATTCAAATGTTGCTTTGCTGCCGAACCATATCTTTGAACTTTTTCATATGATGCTCCCGCTATTCCTGCACGAAGCAAATCCTCTTGCCTGTCTTTTTTCTCCATATTTTCCTCCTATTTTTACTATATAATTATGTTTTATCGTAAATCTACATCACCTCCACCATATCACCTTGGCTTCTCAACCACATATATATTCCATCTCCAAAAACTTCTGCTGATATAATATATATCCCGTCTTTTTCTTCAAGGATCTTTGCAGTTGGAAGTCTATCAAGAACAGCTTCAACACTGTTTCCTTTATACTTAAACTTAACCTTTTGGAGTTTTCCTCCATACATAAATTGAATTCTTTTTCTAAATTCTCCTTCTTTGAATCGATTGCTGTATGGTATTTTAAATTGTTCATTAAGTACCTTATAATTCGATATTCTATCTATTCTGTATATTGTTGGATAACTATCATTAACAACATCAAAATGTTCTCTCAATTCCTCATCATCAATAAATGCTGTCAGGTAAAAATAATACTCTGAAAACATTATTGCGACTGGTTTTACTTTTCTTTTTACAATCTCACCGTCTTTGGTACGTTTGTAATCCATCTCAAGATAACGGCTCTCATG
>CAKOSD010000172.1 GCA_934101745.1 uncultured Bacilli bacterium
ATGATGATGAGTCACACTTAGATCGTTTTGAAAAACAGGTTGAATTTTTAGATAAACATAGTGAATATGGATTAGTTGGATCAAATATGAATCTTTTTGATAAAGAAAGAGGAATTTGGGGATTGAGAAAATATCCTGAAATTGTAAAAAAAGAAGACTTTTTATATAGAGTAGCTGTTCCGCATCCAACAATTATGGCACGTAGAAGTGCATATGATATAGTTAATGGATATAGAGATTTGCCAGAAACGCTAAGAGTAGAAGATTATGATTGTTTTATGAGAATGTTTGCCAGAGGTGTGAAAATGTATAATTTTCAAGAACCGCTATTTAATTATAGAGAAGACTCTAGATGTGCTAAAAAGAAAAAGTATAAATATAGATTTAATGAAATGTGGGTAAGAAAGAATGGATTTAAAGAACTAGGCATAAATAAATTAAAATCTGTTCCTTATATAGTAAAGCCATTGATTGCCGGTTTAATTCCTCAGAAAATTATTAAACAAGGTCAAAAAAGGTAGAGGATATGGTTTATTATTTATTATTTTTTACTTTTCTTTTTCTTTTTTGTATTTCTCTTATAAAAGATAAAGATTTTTTCTCTCCTTATTCATTATTTTGTCTTTCGTATTTATTTTCATCAATACTATTATTGCTTAACTTTAAGGTCTGGGGAGTAACTATTGAGTTCAATACATTTCTTCTGCTTGCTTTTGGAGCAATAGTTTTTGGGATTGCTTATTGTTTTCCGTTTAAGTTTATATTAAAAAAAAGAAAAGAAGAAAGTGCTGTTCAAGTAAGAAAAACACAAATTACTTGTCCAACCAAGAAATATTTTTTGGTTATTATTATAGAGCTTATTATTCTTTTATTATATACCTATTTTTTTGTGAAAGCCGTTGGTCTTACTTCATTATCTGATTTTTCAAATATTATGCACAATTATAGATTGAATACTGCTTATGGCGACGGTATTGATTCTTATATTCCATCCGTTGTTAGCCAATTAAGAATATTTAATTGGGCTGATGCTTTAGTTTCTGTATATATCCTTATTAATAATATGTTTGCAGCCAAATATGAGGGAAAAAAATATAAAATCGAATTAAAATATATTATATCAATTCTGCTATATTTACCATTGACTGTTCTAGCAGGTGGTAGGTTTGATTTAATAATCTTTTTACTCAGTACATTAATAATGACAGTAGTTATTTTTAATAGTTTTAGAAATAAATTTTCTTCTAGTTTTAAAATGATAAAGAAATTTTTAATAGGTCTTGTAATTATACTTGTTATATTTTCAACAACTAGGACATTATTTGGAAGAAATTCTAATGGTGATTTATTTGAACATATTTCAAAATATTTTGCTGGTCCAATAATTAATTTTGATTATTATTTGCGTGGCAATTCCATGGATAACTATGTCCATTTTGGACGAGAAATATTTAAAGGAATTTATGATTTTTTGGAAAAATTAGGTTTGGTAGAATTAGAAGAGCTGAGTAGAAAATTTGTTGTAATAAATGGTTTGGAATTTGGCAATGTTTATACAGCTTATAAATATATGTATTCTGCTTGTGGTTTGATTGGAGTTGTAATA
>CAKOSD010000173.1 GCA_934101745.1 uncultured Bacilli bacterium
GAAAAGATTGATTTGCCGGTCGTGGTTAGGACTTCAATATCAAACCACCATCCTTTCAGCAAACGCAAAAAGCCGAAGACAGGGCATAATGCTCCATGTCTTCGGCAACTGGTTCGTTATAAATTGTATGAAATAAGACTTGACACACTGAAAAAACGGCGCTATGCTCCTGCCGAGCCAAGCCGACAATGATTGTGCATTTACGTTTGCCATAGTCAAGTCCTCCTTCCATAATTTCTAATGCAAAAAGGATATAAATTCCCCACCCCATATATACAATAGTATCATAGCAGATTTTTCCCGAAATCTCAAGAAGTTTTCAGAATATTACACTTCTCCGTAAATATTACACTTCTCTTTTTCTCGAATCATTGCCTTCTTCCATTACTCTCGGAACTTTATGACTTCTTGAATACTACCAGAAAGGGTAACAACCGGGTTGGGTAATCTGCCTGTCTCAATAATCGTTTCCAGCATTCTGGCAAATCCTTCCGGCTCACGGATCTGATACTGCATATGGTTGAATCCTTCAAAAACCGGAAAATTACCGTTTATATAGGTTTGCACAACTGCATTTCTGTATTTAAAATGTTCTTCTTTACTTCCGAACTCCCAGAATGTATGTTTCTGCAATTCTTCTGACAGTTTCGGAAGTGGTTTATCTTCCAGGCTGTCTGTCAACTGCCTTCTCATATTTCCATATGTCAGATTCTTTCCTGCTGCTATAAAGTAAGGCTTGATTTTTTCATCATCGCACCACATGATTCTTTTCAATGTTTTTCCTTTTGACCAGTACACGCTTTTAATTGCCAGATATAAAAACGGAACCATAATCCTGCGTGTCATCTTTCCAATCTGCGCAAACTGCCCGCCGTCAAAAAATATATATTTCACTGGTATTTTTGCATCTGTCAGGAATGCCATCGCAAGATCTGCACCAATCGAAGATGCAACTACAAGTTCTATCTCTGTGATTCCCTGCTTTTCCAGGAATCGTACAATTTGCTGTACCTCGTCTTTTTTACCGCGATATTTCTGCCCGGAACAATACACTGTTGACGTCGGCATAACGCAATTAAATTTATCTGCCATTTTCTCTGCAACCGGCATGCTGCTTTCCCCAGTAACTCCCATTGCGTGAAAAAAAAGGATAACTGGATTTGATTTGTCACCTATTGTTTTAAATACCATAATCCCACCTTCTATCCATATCAAACTATGCAGTTAGTTTTCACTTACTTAAAGCATAGAACAAAAATAAGCCGCTGTCAAATGTCTAAAGCAAGGGTGCTCGTTCTTCCTCGTCAAGTAGACTTACACCCACATGTAAGTTAATCACAAAACTGTAGCGGCACATTTTTAAGAATTAATACATATTATCACACATTAATGCTATAATAACTCTAATGTTACATTAGACTTTTGCACACATTAAGAGGTACTGCCATGAACAATAAATCAGAGAATTACATAAGCATAGGCGAGATGGCTAAGATGAACCAGACAACTGTGACAACACTGCGCCTGTATGACTCTATGGGACTGTTGAAGCCTTG
>CAKOSD010000174.1 GCA_934101745.1 uncultured Bacilli bacterium
AAAACGCCTACTGTTCACTGTCTCAGGCATAGCTTTGTAGTAAAAAGAATGAATCTCTGGATGGAAGAAGGTGTCACACTTAGAGAAATGCTTCCGTTTCTGAGCCGGTATTTGGGACATCAGAGTACGGATGATACGTTTTATTATTACCATCAGGTCAGCGAAGCTTTCCAGATCATCAGAGACAGGGACAAAACTTCAGTTTTTGTTATCCCGGAGGTGACTGACCATGAGTAAAAAAAACACGAAGAAGATACTGTTTTTCTCAAAAACACTGGATTTCCTGGAGCATTATCTTCCGGAACAGTCACTTAAAAGCAGGAATACAATAGAAACCTACCGGGATGCTTTAACCGTGTTCAGAAGATATATAACCGATACCAGGAATTTATCACTTCGCACCTTTGGATTTGAGCATTGTACACATGATTTTCTGTTATCACACATTGAGTTCCTGCATAAGAACGGTAACAGTGAAACCACTTGTAATAATCGGCTTGCTGCGATCAGAGCTTATCTCTGGTATGCTGCTGATTGTGATATATCGTTACAGTCAGTAGCCCTCACAGCTTCCTGGGTGCCTTTTCTCAAAGTAGCAAAGCTGACACGTGAAGTCATTCCTGATGATGCCCTTAAGGCACTGCTTTCTGCTCCACCAGATACTAAGATAGGCCGAAGGGACAGGCTGATCTTGATCTTGCTGTATGACTCTGCTGTCAGGGTTTCTGAACTATTGTCTATGAATATATCTTCTGTTAATCTGAAGGCTGACATACCGTATCTTCGGATTTATGGAAAAGGTGATAAAGAAAGGATTGTTGCGATTACAGATAGAACTGCGGATCATCTGAATAACTATTTAAAAGAATACCATAAAGTAAACGAGCCGGATGTTCCGCTGATCTATACAGTGATCAAAGGCCACAAAGACAGGATGTCAGTTGGAAATGTTGAACGTATCATCAAAAAATATGCGGATCAGGTCCGCACAAAGTATCCAAATTTTCCAGAACGATGCTACCATCATATGTTCCGCAGGACTAGGGCAACCAATCTGTATCAGGATGGAACTGAACTTGAACTTGTTTCCCGTATACTGGGACATTCCTCAACGGAAACAACACGTACTTATGCAGTACCTTCCGTTGATATGATGCGTAAAGTGATGGAATCGGGGAATCTGGAGAGTGATGAAAAGCCATTGTGGCCAGATGATGAAGCTGAAATGGCGCGTATCTGCGGTGTAAGATAAATATGTTATCCTCATCTTTTTACAGCAAAAGCGAGAAAACATTCCTAAATTCAGAAAAGATGAGGATAAAAATATAGTGAGGATAAACCGCAAACGATGTAGACACCGGCAAAGTACCTGTAATCAGCATCTTTAAGCATGGCACAGGAAGTGAGAGTGGAACAATATCTGGCAGGGGCTGGTCCACAACTTCTTCCTTGAGAAGATGCTTCCAGTAGTTATAGGTGTGAAATGAAAGACTATTCTGTTCACACCATTGCCGGACAGTAAGAC